>NZ_CM008780.1:0-54074 GCF_002774925.1 Candidatus Hodgkinia cicadicola | reverse complement strand
CTTAACCATAAATTATATGTAAATCAATCAATAAATTAACCATGATGGTAATCACCCCAACATCATAACGTTGTTAATGAATATATTGTCCACAATAAAAAATAAACAAATTAATGATATACTTCTAATAAATTAGAATCAATGATTAATATGTTGATGAGTAAAATTCAATAACTGAAATTAATTTAATTATAACAATTACTACAACTGATAAACCTAATTAAACATACCAAGTAAAAACTTGTGTTGATCTATCCAAACACATTAACAACATGTATACACATTACTAACATCAAATATCGATCATGGATGTTGTATTAATAATTGATAATTAATAACCAAGTAGAACATAAATAATAAATCACAAAATTATATATCTATATATATATCTATAACTACAACTTATAATAATGGATCAAGTGATTTTATCAATCATATTTACTACGATAAGTTATTATAAATAATAGAGAATTTCATGTGAAATAGATTCAATTTAATTAAAATTATTAATAATATATTATTATAAATATAACTATAATAATCATGTTAATATTTAACCATCATACTAAAAATAATTACTTTTATAACTTCACATATAACTATTAGTCTATCAATTTTTTTTTTGATACAAAAACCTATAAATTCGGTTGTTTAAAACTCCGATGAAACAACCAAAAAAACAGAACAACGTTCAAACTTGTATCTTGTTATCTTGTTGTTTTTTAATGTAAATTATATTTATTAATTAAGTGTTATCATTGATTAATTATCTGATAAATATATAGATATATCCAATTATTACATATGATTCATTTATATTTTTAATAACTTTAATATAAAATATTCTAAAATAATCAACCATTAATTTTGTTTATTAATAACCAAATAATCATAATCACCATCAATAATTAAGATTATAAAACAATATATAAAAATCTTACCAACATCTTGGATGATATCGAATTATCATTACCATAACATACAATAAAATTATCAAACAATTTATCAACATGTTAATTAATATATATATATTTTTTTAATTGCACTAACGTTTAATATAACAACTATTTTCTTAAAAACTAATCAACATGCTAAACCATAAATTGGTCTGAACATTTGAACCATTTATAATAAGCTAATACAATGTTAAAATATAATTACCAATGGGTTGTTTGTAATGTTAAGATTAATAAGTAGTTAGTATAAATTTATTAAATTATATTTTTGTTCAATATATACTATAATATGACCTATAAACAGGATGTCAGAATACTCAGATCTTAACCACCTATTATCTTCTATTAATCTATTACCTTCTATTAAAAAATAATAACCGAGATAATAAAAATCCTACCTCTCTATATCTATCATCTCATTAACAAACAAAGTATTTAAATCTCTATCAATATTATAACAGAATTTTAAACATTAATATAACATATACAAATACAAAACAGACAACGTTTTGATGACTAAACGAACACTTTTTTTAAAATAAAACTATAGATTATTAACTACTGTTATAAAAAACCCAATGTATTCCTTTGTATCTACAAATACAACATTTTATAATTAATTAAAATCACTTATTAAGTGCTGTGAATGTTGTAGTAAGGTTAAAAATTATACTATTGTTCTGTTGTTAAACACTAATTACAAGCAAATATATATATAAATATAAATATAACAACTAAATTAATATATTATGTTCAAAACATATTAAAATTACCGATAATCTATATCAATAATTATTTATAAATATATTAAATAAACAAAAGAAATTGTTAACTATTACTCGTTAAAATTATCATTGAGTAACTAAAAATATACCAATAGAAGTGAATAAAGTGATTTAAACACTACAATCAGAAAAAAAACATAATTCATAATTGTTTGGATTTTACATAATTGTTTGGATTTTATTAAATTATCCCGATCCCATTCCAATTCATTACAGATCCCATTTCAGTCCATACATGTTAGAGTGATAATAAGATTATAAATATTAAAGTTATTCGATTACTTGGTTATAAATATTATTACCATCTAGATCAATTATTAAATCATTAACATCATCAAAACTAATATCATAAATCTTATAATTTGATAAGGTTTGTTTGTTCTAAATACACTAATATTTAATAACAGACAATAAAACTAATTTATTGTTACATCATTGAACAATTTCATATTCCTATGATAACTGAATTGTTGATAACCTAACATGTAGGTATTAATCGAATTTTGTTTAGTTTAATTGATGTTATATTATTTCGATGAATATAATTTATATAACCAAAATTTATGATCAGATAAACACTATAATACTGAACAGACTGCACAACATAACATCTACAACATTATAGATACCAACAAAACTCTATGAACAGAGTGTGACAATAAACTAACCAACGAACAAAAATATAAATTGTTAATAATTGATATTAGAAAATATCATTGTTATCCCATGTTAAATCAACAAGATTATTAAATTTTTATAAACTTATAGTAATAGGACCTTGGTCGTTGGTATTAATGTTAGGTTGTACTCAGTTATTTTATCAATATTATATTAAACCACAAATCAATACATCCGTTCCATTATATCAGCGACTTATAAACCATGAAAGGTTACTCATGAATTACCCATTGATATAATACATTTATCAGACCGTTGCTTAATATATTTATAGATTTTACTGATATTTAATACCTTGAATGTATCCAAACATGATGATCCTAAATGGATTAACTTAATATTTATTTTGAGTTAATGATTTTTTTAACTATATTTATTTCTAAGATTGAAATATATCTACATTTATGTTTAACTTCAATAGCACATTATGGAATCCTTTCAAAGGATAAATAAACTAAATCAGTTATCAACCTGTAATCACCGAAATTAAGTAACTACAAAACCGTCAACGGTGTTACTAATCTTGAGTTTGTTAATATTATGCTATCGAAATATTCTAAATTAATAAATTGTTGTGTTAAATTATAAATCAACGAAAAATACCCAATGTTGGCTATCAAATTTTTTGATCATGGTAATATTAGATGATGTTTTGGTTTGAGATATTCAAGTTCTTTACCAAAGGTTGTTATAAATTATGTTTAAAGCATTACTCATATAAATAAATTCCGATCTCTTCTTCATTGAAATCATTCTAGTTGCATTAACATACTCTTTAGTATTTCCATCTTAATATCTGTATCCTGACTTCTTGTTGTTTACCACTAATATTCAAATTAATCTCTTTATTGTTAGAACTTCAGCACCCATTGTCGCTGATTTATCCCATAGAACTAATACATGTTACCAACGTCCACATCCTTTTGATAGTTCTATCATCATCAGTTATCATCAGTTATCATCAGAATCGTTATTATCATCGATATCTTTTATCTTCTCTTCCTCATTACATTCATCTTTATTACTTTTTCCTCTATTTTCCATCATTCTTGATTATGTTGTTATTAACAATATCCTTACCATCATTCTTATGAATGTTTAGTAATATCAATAATAAAATTATAAGATAAAACATAAACCATCTACGATCTCTTAACAGATAAAGAAACATTAAAACCAAGTTTACAATCAATCCTGTATACTTCTTTAACATTAACATTATATAATTATTGATCTTAAAATAGAATTAACATTTGTTATCGTAATGTCTAGATGTGATATCTATTTATTAGTTTATCATGTTAGTTAACTGTTTCTAACTTCGATTATACCTTGTTGTTATAATAGTTCCATCTAATTGATAGAACTTTGAACAATTGTCCCATTGACCATTCATGATCACGTTTTCTTACCAAGATAAATACCATTTCCATATTCTATATGTTTACTCGATAATTGCAACGGTCTTATGATTATCATTCATAACATTAATATATAATGTTGTAGAGAACGACGATTATTGTATTTAGCTTTAACATGATGGATCGTTGTAATTGTATTAACCCGAACCAACGCTCAACATCCACTTCAAACTTCGGGATCGTGTGTGTTTGATTCAACAACGATCGAATGTATATCTGTTTTGTTCATTAGTTTTTTTTTTAATTTTTAGTTCTATTTTCGATATTATATAAGGTTTAATATTATTCGATAATAACGATATATTAACCAATATAGTAAGAGTTTTATTTAAACCAATAAACATATACTGATTGATTATAAGACAACGGTGTCTAATTCAGAGTTGCAACCATTTTGTATACTTTTGATAAGTTTATGATGGTTGGATATTGTTAATGAACCAATTAATAATCGATAGAACCATTATTCGCCACTAACAAACGATCAGTCATTAATGATTTCAAGTTATCAACAAAACTAATCACAGATTTTAATTGATCTTTCTTTATATCCGATAAATAAGTTAAAATTTTGTTTAGTTTAAATGTTGTAAAAGATTTGACATTTAACAACAAAATCCGATAATCTCTACTTTATATATGTTTTATACCGATCAAAAGTGTACTTCATTTATTAAATTTAATCATAATTGAAATGTTGATAAAGATAGGTTAGGTTTTAATCAAGGTTAAGAATTTTATGATTTCTATTCTTAGATCTAACAATTCATCATTCATATTTATATCTATATTTTTATATTCCATATATCATTTGTTGTTATTATAATATTCAAGACTTTGATATAATTACCTAAAATTAAAATTACCATATATTTAAATTCACTTGATCTCAATATATTTATTGGTTCATCAATTTCATTAAATCTATTTCTGTTAATTCTTATTGATTTTAATCCATTCAAAAACAAACAATTAGATTCAGTATTAACATCTACAACCTTGGCAGGTTCATTAGATAAGTTAAATTTAACAACTTAAAATATAGGTTCAAAAATTGATACAACAACAACCACCATAACACGTATACATGTACATTAATGTTTTAATCTATTTAATTAAGTTATATGATACTTCGAGTATACCTTCCTTATTATTTAGTAAACTTACGTTCGGATATATTCATATTGATTTTAAAAAATGTTTGATAATTCAGAAATATTCCAATTCAAATTTTCTCAATCAAATAATACAATTTATTCCAACACCTATATATAGATCGATATAACTAATTGAATATCATGAATATCAAAATTCTTACTTAAGTTTAAATCAAATAAATTCTTTCAAAAAAACCACAACTTGTTATCACCAATATTATTAAAACATGTATTAACCTTTAATTTCTATTTGTATACCTCTAAAAAAACAACCCAGTTCTGACATCTACATTTATTAAAATTAGTTTTCTATTAATAATATATCTACATCCGTACTTAGTAATGTATTAACTTCTCGTTTATAGACTTGTATACTATTATCATTAAATGAAATATCTCGATATATTGACTTCAATAAATATAAGTAATAACGATTAAACTCTTATTCATTGAACCAACTAAACTTAAAACGAAGACATAAACATTTATTGCAAACTGAACACTTTAACTTTTAGTTCTCGCTATCAATACTATTCATTTATTAACATTTCAATGTAAGAGTAACTATTATTATGATCTATTTATGAAATTTGATTTAAATCAAGAGCTATTTGTTACAATTATATCTACATCGCTTCCAAAATAATTATAAATATATCTTCTCGATTATACTTGATTGAATTTTATTAAAATTTATTACCATTACTTCTAGTTTTATTTAATATTATAATGCCTATACCTTAATTTAAACTTCTATAACTTCTATATCTGAGTATTCATCGTACCATCAAGTAATAATCTTTGATTCCTATTCGATTTTAATAATATCATATAAACATCTGTTTTTTTGATTAAACATACAGTTGTTTATTTGAGAACTTTCCATGATTAAAACATAAAACTTTTGACAACAGGATGTTATTAACTACAAATAACTGCGTTGTTAACAAAACCATTAGTAATAATCTAATCAATGTTACAGTTAGTTTTACTTTGAATTTTAGAGCTATAACCTTTTAAACTTCATGGCAAATATTATTTTAAAATTACATATCTTACATCTCGATTTTTAAATCTAAATCACTTGTAATAATGTCATATGATTCAAAAACTAAAACCATTAATACCATCCTTATTATTTCTATCAACTTAGTATAAAAATAACAATCATAGTCACATATAATTACGTGTTTTTTTGTCAATTAAGAGATAACTATTTTTAGTTAATTTAAATTCATGTGATCGTATGAAAAATACCAATAGTATATTGTTTAATAATTTGTTAACAATTATCCTCGATGATAAAATGAATTAACAAGTGTTAAATTTTTGTTTTTAGTTTTAATATCAATAATAATCAATCTTTCATTTTAAATTCAGATCAATAAAACCAAGCATCAAAATCAAGCATCAAAATACCATCATTTATTAAACTAATTAATACACACCAAAATTAGCAAGCAACTAACAAATAACTCTATACTACATATTTGAATAACATGGTAAACCTATTGCTCATTGTTTGATCAAACGTTCAGTATTTCTTACTATCAGCCCTTATTTTTAAAGTAATCAAATTTATTCCTTCAGTTACAATACTTCTATAATTTTATCATGGGTTGTTACCAGGTTGTTATTTCTATCTTTTATAGCTAACATTATATTTCATTATTAAAAATCAAGACCATTTATATAACATCCCAATATTATTCATAATAGTATTTATCAACTTAAAATAAAAATTATATGTTAACTTCATAGCAGTTTAATATTATTGTAATGGCATTTGTATATAAAAACCAAACAATTGTTATCTATGTTTAATATCGATTAAAAATCATATTTTGTTAACTATTAGAAACAATTAAACAACTAGTAATATTCATGTTATTAATAAAATAAATATAATTCAGAACTAATACAGCTATCAATATGAACACTCTAATTGGTATTAATTTAAACACTGTAAGTAATAAAATTGATGGTATTAACAATTCATTAACTATCTTTGATATTCTAATAATAATTCGAACGTTGGGACAACCACAGCATTATCCGAATAAAGACTCATTAACCTCATCTTATCTTTAGATATAATATATAATGATAAATCTATTAATCAAACAGATCGATAAATTAATTAATAAATCAATAAATAATAACGATTAATAGTTATATATATAAATGAAAAAAACCTTAACTAAAATTTTAAAAGATCAGTATCATTGTTTCTAAATCCTAAGAAACATAAACATTCGATGTTAAATGTGATATAGTTAATTCCGATTGTTATAATTACCATCGAAATTATAATTTATAACAACCAATTTAGTCCAAACGTCCATGCCATATTTAAACAGATAATCAAGTAAATTAATCGATAATCAAATAAATTAATCATTTATCATATATTGAAGTAATGCAATTGATTAAAAAAATTGATTAATCCGGTTAACAACTTGATGTAGTACTTATGAACATACCACAAGATGTAATTGAAATGTTTTAATTATTCCAACATAACAAAAATACGGTAATAGTTTGCGATTATAAATAGGATATCTCGAATTATGTCAACACTAAGGATGTTTAGATTGAATTACCTTCATACTGATAAGTATCGATATATGTTGAATTGTTTATATTTATCTTATAAGTAGATTACATACAGGTTTTGTATCGTCTGCAACAAATAATCGCTATAAACGTTGAATATGAAGTATTGGAACTATGACAACGAAACACCATTAATACCAACTTAACTGTAATTATCAATTAAATAACCAGAAACATCAAACGTTTGATTTAGCAAAACAAGAATGGTAGTGAATAAAAAAACCATATGTTAGCCGGTTGACAACAATTATTCTTAACATTAATTAAATTCTATTTATTTGTATTATAAATATTTTAACCATAAATATTCTAAGTGTTATACTCTTAAATGTTATATTCGTAACTTAGATATGATTAAATAGTTCAACGAATAACGAACTATACTAATGAATCGTTCACAACGTTCGTGGATATTAAATAATTTATGTATTAGTAACGAAATATATAATGATTTATTTGTTT
This sequence comes from Candidatus Hodgkinia cicadicola, assembly GCF_002774925.1. Lineage (NCBI taxonomy): Bacteria > Pseudomonadati > Pseudomonadota > Alphaproteobacteria > Hyphomicrobiales > Candidatus Hodgkinia > Candidatus Hodgkinia cicadicola. The sequence continues at coordinate 45,999 of NZ_CM008780.1, read as the reverse complement.
GTAATTTATCGAAGATGTTATCTTACGAGATGATAAGATACTTGATGGATTAAACGTTTATCTTCAACAAGACTAATACATGTATTAATAACCGATTGTAGATAACAATCAATGGGAATACCGAACAATAAAAACTTAATAGTAATTAGTACATTCGAGTACATTCGTTCGAATGATCAATCTTTGACCATTTTATAAACAACTAAGCTCCGAAATAAATTAAAACGTTTGATTAACGAATAGTCTTTGAATATACAAAATCACTTAGATAACATACATCTCTTTCGTCATAATATGACATTTTTAATAAATTTATAATATTTAATGTCGGTTTTTTAATCTGTATACCATAGATCTATCCATCTTTTTTAAAAACTAAATGTTCTTAAATTAGTTATAAGCACTCCATATTTTATTAGTCATGTTTATTAACCAGAATGTAGATATGATTTATGTGTTACATTAAAATAAATTCTCAATTTGACTACTTGCATATGGCTTAACCTGCGGTGCTTATCCTAGTTGTTTTAGCTTATCTACTAAAATATCGAAATACTCAAACATATTTATAATTTATAACCATTATGGCTTCGTTAAACTTAACATATGCTTTCTGTATCCAAGTATTATACTAATAACACTTACAATTTCAACGTCCATGCATAACAAAAAAAATAAATGTTCTTCCTAATCCAACATTTCAATTATCAAATATCCTGATATTTCTTCTTAATTATGATTGAATTATTAATGATAATTTTTAAGGAAAAATATAAACAAATCATTCAGTGTTACCATTAAATAAATTTTAACCTGTTAACAACACGTTTGGATTACATACTATAATAATCTCTGAATACTAATTTATCTCTGATTACTTTAATTACTCTGATTACTAAACCCATCGTTACATATCCATCGGATATAAACTTAAGTATTATCAATCTCTCGATCATAAAATTGAACAATATACCTGTGTAATGTAATAACTCTTAAGATCCTAAAGATATTATTTTATTTGTTTTATACTCTATTGAGATTAATCTGATGGATAGTTTTCGATTTCTATTAACAGACTGTCTATGTTTATTGCCAAACATTCTATCAAGTAATATTATAACTTTTATAATTACGAATACATCTTTTTTATTATAAATATTTGAAACACTCAATACCACGAATAAAATTCCAATAATGTCAGATATATTTAGTATTTTTCTATTGCATTGTACTGATTTCGATGATTTTATACTATAACATCAAGCTCATTTAGCCACCGAACCAACATGGTAACGTATTTTTATGCTGACAGATATCAGAAAATTGGATATGACTTGTTTTATTACATTAAAATAATAAAACGTTTGAAATAATAGTGGTTGATTTTAATTTATAAAATTTTAATACTATCAATTAAATGCAACAAAATATATATATATATATATATGGCCAATATGAGTATACTAATTGAACTTAACGTTGTTGTTTCTTGTTAGTTTTATTTGTAATATTATAATATAGTTACTATTCTAAAACATTAAGAAATGGATACGTTTACTAACATACGTCTAACCAAAAACTGAATTAATTTGTATTAGAAATTAGTTGTTAATTAGTATCAAAGTTTATTCACTATTAAGAATAGAGATTAATAACAACCGATAATAACTCATGTTTAAATGGTGTTTGTTGTGTTTAAATTGGTTCAATTCAAAATTTAATAATCATATGTTGATGCCAATAATATTAAGAATGTAACCGTTGTAAAATTTATCGACACAACTAACAAGTACATTGAATAATTTATTCAAAGAAAAAATAATCTGACACAGACTTAACATAAATTTTGTATGTTGTTTACTGCAAATCAACCATTTATGTATAACATAACGACTAAAATTTAATCATAACTATTTGAATTTTATTAATTTATTCCGATCTTATTTCAAATCCATGTTCATTGTTTCATTGAATAATGATAGCAGTATTAAATTCATGTGATAGATCAATTATAAACAAAAACCATTATCTAAATTAATTACTAATACACCAATATCATCTAATCCGATCCACAGTTACATAGCCAGCCATATGTAATTGATTTAATTTTAACATTCCAACATCAATCTCCAAACAATAAAATTGAACTCTTATTACCAATTAACTTCAAAACCTATCCATTTTGGCTATTCTAAGTCATTTAAAAATGTCAACGTTCATCGAATCATAATTCATATTAAGTTAACAACTTCCAAGACAAAGTCTATTCATATTACCCCAATCTATAACATTTATCAACACAATGTTATTAACCAAACCTTAATTCAATAGATATCGTTCCATAATATTATTATCATATATTTCCATATGTTATGATACTCATTAAAAATATAAATCAATCATCATCTAAATGAATAATATATTTCATATATTTCATATATTTCATATATTTCATATATTTCATATATTTCATACATTTTAAAAAAAGATTATAAAAAACAATAATATCTGAAGATATTTGTTGTATCCAACGATTAGACCAGAATTATCGGATTAATAAACTCATTATCAAAATCATGACATTTTTAATAAATCAACAATTTAATCATGATAGTAAATTAATAGGATAATGCATACCACCAAGTTAACTAAACGTTTGTTATCACATGACTAACTACCAACATTAACAACCAATTAACAACACAAAACTACAACAATTTATTACTTCACCTTTTCATCCAAGCTTATGTTTATCATCTTTAAAATGAAACCAGTATTAAGATCCTTTATTCTTCTAACCATTTCATGAATATCTATAATCATAGTTTAAATGTTAATGAAATATATTAATTTTAACAAATAATTATAAAAATGAGAATAAGTAACTTGTATAATAGTTAATCAATAGTATAATGTTTTGATTTTGAACCGAATGATAAGTGTTAATATCTAATTTTAATAGTACATTACAACAGACGTAAATAAAGAAGACCATTTATCACCATTTATCACCCCATGGTTTACTACAACTTAGAACAACTCAAGAATTACTAACTTGTTGTTTATCTCGAAGTTGTTAACATCAATGGCAACGACAAAACATTTAAACAGAAAATTACTAACCAAAAATTACGAATAGAAATATGATTCCAAGATCAACTATCAGATCTCGTGTTATTTGTTAATATCAGAACTATGTTTTTTTTTCAAATAAATTAGTCATTAACACATATACATCATAGACATACTAAAAATATTATTTAATATTAATATAATTTCTGATTTCATCATTTACTAAAATTGTTCTAGTTGTATTAATACCTACTTGATTAAGCCTTTAGATCAATTCATATACAACTTCTTTGATAATCGCTTCTATTACTCAATCTGTTATCCTATCTGTAAATCTAAACATCTAATCGTTGTCATTTTGATGTATATTAATGTAGCTATAAAATTACCATCATTACATCATGTCCATTACGTTTTTCGTTATCTTCAATAAATTTATCAATCATCGGTATTAACTCCATCATCATATGGCGGTATTATATTTCGTTTTTATTATCTTAATTATTGTTGTAACAAATAATTAAATACATTGCTAATAAATCATAAATTTAAAATATTAACATCTACAATTTATTAACAACTTGATAAAACAACAACCAAACTAAATATCAAATTCCTACTGTTTTTTTATTGGTATTATGTAATAAATTTATTATTAGATTTAACCATCACCTTGATATTGTAACATTTAGTCAATATGTTTAGTATGATATATTATGGAAATAACATTTTAAGTATATCTAATCAACATATGTCAAGTATCTTTTACTGAATCTTATAATTTAATATCACAACCGAAACTGATAGAACTCAATTAAACATTTATCTTGAATTTATTTATTTCGAATAACCAACCGCCAAGATAATACTTTCTCACAAACAATATGTTTTACCAATAGTTGCAACATACTTAGTTAAAAACTATCTTGTTTATTGCCATATAACAATTGTGGTCAATATAATTAATTCTTCTAAATCAACCATATCAAACTACTTGTGATTCTACTAATCAGACAAACATAAGCTTGTGCTTCAAGCTTTGATCTCATAAATATATATCTTATTTATTACTAACGGTCAAACATAATTCATTTTAAAAACAACAACATCCGATCTATTAATTAAATGTAAATATAAATATCTGATATTATTTAATAATAGTAACAATATTCACTATTGTAATATAAATCTTAACCAATATCAAAATATATATATTAATCTTCTGAAATATTTACCTCGTTTGTATTATTAAAAAACGATTATCTTATATCTTTCTAAAAACTATAATGGTTCTTATATACAATGAATTTATAATATCAAAAGGTATCCTTTTAATTTTTAATAAAAAATTGACCACTGAAGATTTCTAATTATTGATGAAACCTTTTATAGAATTGGATAAACTTTTAATTATGTTTAAATGTTTTAATTATGTTTGAATGAATAGCTTATAATTCTGTCTTGATCTAGACATTATAATCTATTGGGTACTTATTAGTAATGTTTAACACCTGTGTTTTTATGGTTGTTTCAAGCAATGGTGATAATTTACCTTTATCTTTTATCTCTAACAAACCATCAGCTATCATATCGGCTATCTTCTCAAAATCCTCCTTCTTTAATCCCCTCGATGTACATGCACATGTACTTAACCTTAAAACAGAAATAATATTGGCTGATGAATTAGTTAATGATTTATCCTTTGAAGTGGTGTTTTTATTCACTATGATGCGACAACGATTAAATCAAGAAGCTACTTGTTCATCAACTATTCCAAGAGCCTTTAAATCTATTATGACTAAGTGATTATCAGTACCATTAGAAATAACATTTATTCCTTTAATCTTTAATCTTTCAACCATTGTTTTAGCATTTTCAATCACAGATTTTGTTAATGTTTTATAATCATCTTGTTGAGCTTCAAAAAATGCCATTGCTTTAGCAGCAATAACACTTATCATCGGTCCACTTTGTATCTCCGGAAACAAAGAACATGATATACGATCAAATAATTCTTGATTATTCGATAATATCAAACCGCCATGCGGTCCTCTTAGGGACCTATGTGTTGTGGTCGTAACAACATCGCAATATTCGATTGGTGAAGGATGCAATCCAGTAACAATCAAGCCAGCAATATGTGAAATATCAGCAAATAAGAATGAATCAGATTCATCAGCTACCTGTTTAAATGCCTTTCAATCTATTGTTCTCGGATATGAACTGGAACCAGCAATTATAAATCTAGGTCTGTATTTTACAGCAACATTTAGAACTTCATTCATATCAATTAAACCAGTTTTAAGATCTATACCATATGATATATATTTTAATCACATTCCAGATATATGTACTACCGATCCATGCGTGAAACGTCCACCATATTTTTGATCCATTCCCATGATTGTATCACCTGATGACAGAAGTGCCAACATTACTGCTTGATTCATTTGACTACCAGAATGTGGTTGAACGTTGGCATATTTACATTTAAATAAACATTTTGCTCGATTTATTGCTTCTTTTTCTAACTCATCAACGAATTCACAACCTCCATAATACCTACCTCCAGGATAACCTACTGTACATTTATTGATAAAAATATTACTATTAATTTTAAAAACAGCTTTTGAAACCAAATTCTCTGAAGTTATCAGATTTAAACTTGTTGTTTGTCTATTTAATTCGTTTTCTAATATCGATTTAACTAGGACATCATGTGTATCATGTGTCGATAAATTTTTCTCGCATTGTTGAATTGTTGTGATAACATTAGTATTTTCTTGTTGTTTCTTCGAAGGTATTATAGTTAAGAGCCGCTTTCACATTCGTTTAATAATGTTGTTCATTGATTGAATGTAACCCTTACAGGTATTAATAATTGACAATTTTTTATTAAGAATTTTATTTACTGGCAACAGTATTATGTTTTGTTATAATTACAACCAAATCACATTCAATGAAGTGAGGTTTGAATATATTTAACACTTTAAATTAATAAACAATAAATGATCAATACAAAATTTATTAATGGATTGTAGTTTTGATATCCAATATTTCTGGTGCTTACTAGATATTACCAAATTTTTTGATCTATGTTCTAATCCAAGATTCATCATTCTTCCAATACATTTTGAATCCAACAAACCATCAAACCAAATGTTATCACTCCTAGATAAATCCTTCACACATGCCCCTAAAAGGGAAACCATTACCAAATGTTCTTGTATATTATATATCATCCTTGGTATGTATGTTACTATCTTGTTGTCATTATATAAATTCACTTTAATTACTTGCATTAATATAAGATATGATTTCTGTGGTGTTATTATATAGATACTAATATTAATCTCACTTCTTAAGAAAGTACTATTTGAAATTGATATATTACTTTTCTTCATTCTTCTTATATTACCCTCCTTATATGAATTATTTTTTTTTTGACAACAATTAGTTCTTCTTTCATTATTCTTTCTTTAATTTATTTATAATCTATATTTAAAACTGGCAACATCAGTTCCAACATAATTTTATCTTTTATCCTACCATCTCGTAATTGTCGGTGGATGTTGTATGTTTTAATTGCAACTTTCATTTATATCTTTAAGATAAGAAAATTAATAATATTGGTCTCTGACCTTTATTATATCTCTTAACAATCAATAATTTTACTTAATAATCTCTAAAATAACAAACGTTTCTTTGATCCAAAGAATTCATTAATAATAACAATTAAGTTCTAAAACCGAAACTCAATGAAAAATATAATTTCATCTTAATCATTTATGGCGATCATTGGAATTGGATATGTTCTCACATATCAGACTATTTGTCTCAATTAAATCTCTTTATGATAACCTATATGGTTATATTTAATCAACTGTTAATTCCATTTAAACAAAAATCCTAACAACATACTACTTCTTTGGTTTTATATGAAACATCCAATTGATAACTTAATATAACATTAATTTAATTAACATCTACTTATATTAGAATACAATGGTTATATAAATATTTTACTTATTATTAACTGAATATTAAATATAGATAGTCTGATAACAAATAACAAACATAAACTTAATTCCACTTACTAAAACTTAAACATCTAAAGGTTGTTGATATTAATTTGATGGATGTTATTGTGATGAATTAATTATAGTTCTTAAAATTATATTTAATACTTTAGTTGTATAATTCTAATAATCATCAAAATATGTTACAACCATTGAATTCATAATTTCTCAATAGGAGTTCCACTATCATATAATTGAACCATTAAGCTCCAAGTTATATTAATCGAAGAAAATTATAATTTTAAGTATATGGATTAATCAATTATTATTTATTAACACATGAATTAAAAACACTCATGTTATCTATGTTATTGAACCAACAGAATTCATATCAAAATAATGAGGATTATAATATTTATGTTAAACATATATATATATTCTACTTTTAATACTTACAGTCATTATTATAACAATTAACAAATTTACTTGATGTAACGTAACACATCTAATGTGGTAACATTAATTCTGATAAATCCAAACGAAATAACTTTTATTAATAAAATTAAATCACTAATAACAACACTCAACTTCTTTAAATTACTATCATAAACACCACATAGTTGTAACTATAATAAATTAACCCAACACTTCATTATCTCATTGTTGTTAAAATGGAATTGTTATTAATCATAAGATCATTTCAAATTTTAACGTTGATTTCAAATTGTTTCTTCATATCAGAAGAACATCTATGTTGTTTCATTTGGTCTAAACATTAAGTAGATTGATTTAGTTCATCAATAATATTCATTTAACATATACTTGAAATTATATAACAAACTACATAACAACCATAATTATAAAATGTAAAGATATTAATAATCTCTGTGGTTAATGTAGTAATTAATATGGAAAAAACCTCTCATCAGAAATTCTCGTTGTTAATGATGATATACATTGATTGTATGAAATAATTTTTTAAAAATACCAACATAGGCCAAAAAATTAAAAACCACAATTAACTTATCAAATAATGGTTATTGATCTTATTCATTAAGAAATCAGTATTTCTGATTATTTTTTTTGTTACCAATCCATCATCTCCATTAATAACTTTATACATACCCGATGTTATAATGTAATTGAAAAATAAAACTTAGAATTACTCTTGTCGATATTAACAACAACAATTGATTTTAATAAATCTTATACCCACATATGCTCAATCAGATCTTGATGTACTAAATATGGTATAAAATTCAGATGATATAACTTAATAATTACTTCTGGTTAAAACTCTGATGAAATGCATACACAAAATTCAATAGTATCTCGGATTGTTCGAATAACAACATCAATCCTTCAAAAGAAAAACCAACATCCAAAGTCTTAAAATATTCTAATGTACTAAAATCTTTCTCTATGTTAGTAACTATACTCTATACTGTTAACTTCAGTAATCTAAACCACATGATCATTAAATCAAAATTTTTCTTGAATAAATAAATGATTTCAATACAATGTTATTGATGTTAAGTTTATTATCTTAATCTTCGAAATCAAATATAATTACTCACAATTATTTATTTGTTATCAAAGATAAGAGAATGTTTGGATACAACTATCAAAGAAAACATTAATTATAGATTTAGATACTTGAAGTTGGTATACTTAAATATTTTTCAATTCATGTACCAATATTGTTTAAACGTTGTACTCTGTAACATCATTAGTGCCGAAGATAACATATCGGTTGATAGTGTTATCAACATAACATAAAATATGATGTAAAATTTGTATAATATAAATTTGAATTATTATTAACTATCTATATTCCAATAATAATCTAAACAAGATAAGATAATAACTCTATGATTATCGGATACAACGTTAATAGAAATTTTTTATATAAAATATAAACACATTGTTAGCCCAACTCAGGAATATCATTAGACTACATTATAACTTTTATAACCAGTAACATTAATACTTAAACACATCCTTGTATTAACAAACCTATCATCTTCGTATGTTCGTTTAGTTTAACTTGTTGCTTATAGTTTTATAGAATTAGAAATATTTATATTATTTAACCGATTATAGCATCGATTGAGTTGTTAATAACATCGGAGTACTTACACTCTTATGGTTTAATTTAATCCCAAAGATTTTGTTTAGATACATAGACCCAATTTAATACTTAAATTAAGTTCAAGAATACTATGTTGGTTTTTTAAAACATAAAAATATTTCATCTTAATGAACTGAGATATCTAAAAATCTAACAAAATTTCTAAGTTAAATCACGTAGTAATCTATTATCAAACATTATTTGATTTGTTATAAACATAGTATTATTCTGTTAATTTGTTGATATTATTTTAATAAATTACATACACAATAGGATCGAACATAACCCTAAAGATTGATCAACGTTGTACCAATACATCCAATATTGTTATCTTATTATCATATTCTTGTTATAACTTAATTAAATATATTTTGTTTTAATAAATCTCTCTAAACACTATTTAATACCTACTAAGTAACCAAAATTCTATGATTTATATTCAACAGGTTATCAACATTCTAAACGCTTTATCTACATCCATTTCTTATTCCATATTTGAAGATACATTTTATCAACGTTATCATTTATTTTACTAAAAACGTTAGTCTTAGATATCTGTTCTCAATTTCAACAATAGTTGTTATATCCCTATATCCGATAGAATTGGTAATGCAATTGTATATTTTAATAAAAACCATAACATGTTACTTCGTTGGTTTTTGTTTTAAAATAACAGGTTATTTAATTGTTATAAGTATCTACCACTTAATTAAAGTTAAATCTGTGTAAGTGATAGTGATTTGAATGATTTATAGTTTAAGTATCTCAATATACTATTCTTTCATTCTAATCTTTATATTCAAAAAAAATCATGTACGTTCCATTAATAATCTATAATGAGCATTCAATGAATTTATTTAATCAATTAAACATCATTTTAAATATTTAATAATATTAGTCAATAACAAAGAATAATTATAATTTAAACAACATGCTATTAATCAATTCTAACTCAACATTCCAAAAAATTCGGACCAAATTTATGAGCTTTACCTACCTTAATAGAATGACAACCCAAACATACATTGAAATACCTTTCACCATTATTTAATAAATAGCATAAAAATAATAATGTATTGACACTTGAGATTATTTGTTCGTTCCTAGTTCAGTTAAACTAATATCTGTTTGTTTTTCTTACTATGATTAGTACATTTTATCCATTGAATGATTAATAGAATAAATCGTAGATCTTGATAACAAACCAATTAAACACAATTTTTTTTCTATCTAAGATATCTACTATTCTCTTTTTGTTCTTTTAAGAAAATAATGTTAATGACTTAAACTTCATCTTCTCGATCATTCGGTTGTAGTTTTAAATTAAATCGAATAACAGATTAAATGCTTAAATATATTTGCTTAGTGATTTATTGATTGATGAATTTTTATTTCCAAGTAAAACATGAATCCATTATACACACGAAGTGTATGGAATTAATCTTACTGATTTATAATGAAATATCCTAATGATAAACCTAAAGATCGAACGGATCTTCAATCATTTAATCAAATTACCATTTAATAATTACAACGCATATAAATTTATAATAAAAACCTTGGAGGTTGACAACGTTATTGGTATTTAATTAAATAGATTTAACAGATAATTATTACCACAAATGTCATTAAAATTAATATTAAATAATATAAAGTATTATCATTCGTCGTTAATATATCAGTTTTTATTACTAATACTATTAAATAAATTTATACCATGATCTGTAAACATATTCAATAAATATACAGAAATAATCAGTTAAATCCTAACTAAATAAACCTAACTAAAAACTAATCATTTAATAACATGTTAATAAGCTTATTAAACAACTATGATATCTTTGGTTAATGAATAATAAAACGTTATTATTAATATTAATCAAACAAAATTAGTAAATACTTTGGCCATTTTATTTCGTTTTGATCTCCACTTATTTATTTACTCATAGAAAAATAGAGTATACATAACTTACTTCTTCAAAGGTTAGTAATAATATATTAATATGCTAATAATGTAGACCATATAATATAAGAATTATAATAAATCTGATGAAATCAGTCAATAACTTTTAAACAACAAAATCCGAACATTTTCCTGCTTCACATATAATCTTAATTATTAAACAAATCATTACTAGTCGATAAATTATAAATATGTAATAACGGATATTAGTTATAAACTTTGATCGTCTGCTTTTTTAAAAAAATCTACCAATGAAAAACCATTCAAAACACTTTGTTTGGGTCATTGTTGTTATAAAATATTGATATAAAATATGTATCTTATCTCTATTTTATTTATACCATGAATACCATCTATTATCTATATCATTTATTAGCCCATAGTATTTATTTTAATTGTTTTAGAACATGCCAATGTTGTGCATAATAAATTTAGATCATTAAGAATTATAACGGTCTCTTTGAGAATTCGTATATGTGCCCATTATGGAGATCCGTATTCCTGTAATATTAATTTTTTAATAAATTTCTAATTACCTTATACGCGTTGAACAAAAATAACTTTCCCATCAAAATTATTCATTTTCTAAGATCTCTTATTTGTTTATTACTTGTAATCAATTTATATGTTCCAAATTTATATCAATGACAATCACATACTTCCAATCAATGAATGATCTTGTAGTTAATACTCCCAATTTTAATATCAAACATCTATTAATTACTTCTTTTAACAACTCTTACATGGTTAGAAACTATGAATGACATTCATGATTATTGCTTTTAAAAAAACGTTGATAAACAGATTTCAAATTGACTTCGAATATAAAATATGGTTGATTGGAATTAATTTATACCAACATTGGAAATTTTTTCTCATCTAAAAATTTATTAACTTTATTATACTTTGTTATAAACTAATATCGGTTCTTACTTATTTATATATGGTTTATCACCACATGACTAGTTTTTATGTCATTATCAACACTCTAAAACATCGAAGTAACTAAACCAACACAACATCCTATTTAAATCAACGAATAAAAAATAACAATTAAACTGTTATACAATCGTGTAGAAAATTAAAAACCTAACAGAATAGTGAAGTTAAATCTTAATTTTTATCCTTGAAAGATAAGTATTAAGTTCTAATAACTTCATCCAATTTAATATTTAATTAAATTCAACAACCAGCTTAAACTAGAACATCTATTTTAATAATAATACTAACAAAAAGAAACTAAACATAGATGAAAATATTAACAACAAAAACATATAGATGTTTTATTTATTGTCATGCTATCGCATGTGATTGTTTTTTATTTGTCTAATTCCATCAATTATTACTACAAAGCTAATACCTTAAAACCTTTCTATCAATTACCATTATCGCATCATTTGGATCACATTTCTATCTTCTTTTGTTAATAACTTCATTAAACATCACCGAACATTTAATACCTCTATTACAAATTAAAGCTATAACATTTTGTAAGATATTATAAAACAACGTAATTAATTTATTATGATACCGATAACCATCTAGTCCAAGCTTAAAAATAACATTGAATAAGTCTGATATTAAATTATTTAGTCCATTTAATATAATATTATCGAGTTTATTACTTCGTATATTATTTATTGAAAATTGATAATTCATGTTGAAATTTAGTTTGTTTGTTCTTAATAAGCTAGATCATTTATCATAATGTTGTGTTATTGCTACAATGTTTCAATAATTAATTAATCTTATTATGTTGTTTATGTTTAATCCTATACTTCTTGCTAAAAGAAATACTTGAAATATCAAGTCAACAGATTTCATTACTACTCCACGATTAACGTTATAATTAACTGCAAGTATTAGTTTCATTTGTTCTTCTTTAATTCTTTTTAAGATAAACCTTGGTCTAGTAGTAAGCAATTTTGTTGTTCATAAAGTTTGATCTAACAATATTTGTGATTTAATACATACTAAATTTGCTAACCTGTACAGACCTGAACAATTACAGGATCTTCAAGATCCTTTTCTGATATTAATTCTAATATTCTCCATTTTTTCTACGTAAGAAATATAAAGTAAATAATGAGTACTTGAATAACATCTCCCTTTTTAAAGATAAACTTAACCATTTTTGTTGTTTTATTCTTTGTTATATTAGTCACGTAATTATTATTCAATAGTCAATTTAAATAAGTAGTAATATTTTGTTTAAGAATAAGTGGTTTAACCATTAGACGTATCTGTTCATTACATGTAATATCGAAGACAGATAATATTTCAAGAATACTATTTCTTTCGACTATCGGATGTAATACCACGTTTGAATTCTTTTCTTCTTCTGGGGATATTAACAAATCCGTTAACAAATTAGAGATATAAGCTTTAGCCAATAGCATATCACAACCATCATTCATTCTATCCTTATCTACCATGTGGTAACAAACTCGCTTTCATATCATATTGATATTAATTTGCATATGTTCTCCAACATTATTTCCTATTGACTTTAAAATTATCATAATTGAATACTTCTCAAGTATAGTTAATTGCCTTGTTATCAACTGATGAAATGGTTTATTCAACCAATAAAATATCAATATAAGTTGACAATAAATCCTTAATTAATAATAAAACTTGCATTAATACCATCTCATCTATACCACTTCCAACGAAAGTTATTGTCATATTGTTGTCTTTGTTTTCTCCTATCATTTTAGTATCTATAGAATAAATCAATATCTAACTTTTGATGTTACACACATATAACACTTATCTATTACTTTATCGCATTGTAGTATTAAACATATAAAGTCAGAGTTTATTGATTCAGATAATATTTTATTCATTAGAATATAAGTTAATTTTATCAATTGATGTTAAATTCAAGATATCTAACATTTTATAACTATCTTTTGTTTGTTTTAATATTTTAATCATGAAATTATTTTGAGTCATTGAAAGTACTTACTTCTATTTTATTTTTTTTAAAGATCATAAAAGATATTAGTTTCCAATAAAGGATTAACGATATGTTATATTGGAATCATCATTTAAATTGAACTATAAGCTGATCAGACTAACGACATCATGTAATCCCATTGGGGTAATACTGATAATCTGCTTGTTTATAACTATGTTTTAATAATCCATTAATCTTTATAATTCTTTTTTTATTATACTAACAACACTTAACATTGATTAATTAACAACAAAACCTCGAAACCAATTATTATTACCACTGTTCCATAGTTTTTTACCTGTGTTATTAATCTAATATATATTTAGGATCACGACAGTTCGTTATATCTGGTATATCGATATTAACATAAAATTCTACAAGAAAATCATTAAACAAAAATCATTAAACAAAATGCTACAGATAAGCATTCCATATTAATTGAAACAAAAAATTAATCAATATCCATTTTAGGATATCAAACCAACAAAAAAACATGTATCACTCTATATTCATGATTTTGATTCTTTATCCTTATTGAACAATTTGTTAATTCAATAGGTTGTTATCCAACAATTTCAATGCAACAATTTCAATCTTCTTAAGATAAATCTATCATGTGTGTTTTAAATTAACTTGGTTAATATATAATGTATTCAATATTCAAGATTAAGATCATTTCGATGTTTCATTATGTTTATTTCTTATATATTTTAACACCGATTCATAATACTGCTTATAACAATCAAACATACATACTAATCTCTTAATATCTACAACATAATGCATGTTTTATTATTCAGAGTTTTAATCAATAAAGAACAACGAAGTGACAACATGGTAATAAAGTCGTTAATATTTACCCTAATGAAACTATTACTCAGTTATGATTTTTTTATACGAAACAACAATCACTAACATCTTTTTTTTTACTATTTTCCAAACACAAATACTATAATAACTTTAATTCTTTAAAGACCAATACTCATACATTATGATTAATATCATCTGATGTTATTATTTAGAATTAAATGGTATTTACTAATCGATTTGATTGATCTTCAACCAGTACACGGATGTTCTATATACTTCAAGAATATAATCACATCATTGTTACTAATCTGTTATCCGATACAAATATCCTGGTTACTTCATTTCTAGATATAACATCAAATTAAAATACATACTAGTACATATTTTTTATATATATGTAATATAAGTTATATTCATATAAATGAATAAAATCTCGTTTGTATTTGGAATATTTAATCACCGTTGTTAAAGAATTGAAGCAAATTCCAACATTCAGAAGATTGGTTTTATCAAATCTTTACATCATTTTAATTGTTAGTAACAACAAGACATCACATATTCATAAATATTATTCTAATTAAAGTAAACATTAATAATATCTTAATCACTTCAATCCATGATTCGTTATAGTTTTTTTTCAAATCTATTATAGAATCAATTTTGATTGGGTATAACTTTTTTTAAAAAACCATCACTATATTAAGTAAATCGGATATATTAGGATGTTATTATCATAAATTACTATTACATGTCGAACCATCATAATACTGCCAATGTGTACACTAAGATTCAAATTCGATATATCAAATCTAATTCAATGTGAGTGTTAATTCTTAGTACCAAGTTGAATAAGTTACATCAAATGTTACCAAACCAGTATAAATCAATCAATCTGGATAAATCGTTACGACAAAATGGCAACAACTTATTAATTGATAAATATACTTAATGAGAATACTAAATTTTAAAAAACAAATATACATCTAGCAACAACGTTTGAAACTATTAATTACTAATATGGTATTAATACCACAAAATCCTGATGGTAATTTGTTACCACATTTAACAACATAATAAAATCTGAATAAGTAACGAAACAAGTATGATTAATTTAAATACAAAATAACAATTTAGGATGGAAGTATTAATCAATTCTTAATTTCATTTCGTAGTTCTGTTATAACATATAGATCCGATGACATTTATTATAACATTAATATCTTATATTGTTATTATACATAAGCTAATTGATGTTAAGAAATCAAATTTAAACTATATTGATTGATTGATAATTATATCTACTTGTTTGGTTCGGAGTTATACAACATTTGTATATTGTAATTTGTTATTATGGGTATTAATTCTTGATATTGATTATGATATTTATCAACCCAAATGTAATAAACACCAATTTATATTGGTTCTTACTATTTTATCATGTTATACCATAATCCTAAAACATCTATAATATTTGATAAGTTATTTCGTAGTTTCATTAACCAAAAATATACCTATAAAATAATATATTTTAATAGCTTGACCATATTTATAAATTATTGTTAACAGAATTTATTCATTGTAGATACAAATTTCACATATTTAACACAAATTAACCCCAACAAATAGTAGAGTTTTTGTGTCTGTGTATGTATCGATCAATTATATATATTTTTATACGTTAACGTACTCATATACTCTATATGTTTTCTATGTTTGATAATAAACATACACATTAAACTGATGTCGAATATTTTTAAACAGGTTCTCATCGAACATTTCTGTAATACCCTTGAACAACCCGAAACATCTAAGAATTATATCTGGATTTTGGTTTTTTATTTTCTCTCTGAATCATATAGTCTTCAATGTTTTAATACATATAAATCAGAACCAACCATCCAATGATAACATTTTGTTGTCAACCAACTTCAATGTATAGTATAAATTATAAATATCTTTATATGAAAGGAAATATGAGTAGATTTATATATTTAACCTGATAATTTATTGTAATAGTAAATGGTTTTATTATAATGGATGTTGTTTATAACAATCGTTAGCTTTTATTGTTAACTTAATCTTTAAACCATGAATAATACCTATTATATAATAATTTAATAAAACTACAACCAACATTCATATAACCCACATGTTACATACAATGATTTACATACATTGAAATGTTAATACAAATATTCCATATGCGTTAACATTTAATTAATCGGTTCCTTATATTTTCAATAATATTATACAAAATATTTAGCATCAAGAATAATTAACCTAAATCTTTGATGGTTTTTTGTTGTCTTTAACCGGTTGTATAGATATGTGTCTGAAGCGTTTTTTTGTTGTTGTTACAGTTTTATTGGTAATAAACAACGATTTAGATTGGATGTATAAATCACAGTAATCAATAGAAATTATATATGATATCAGTAACACCGATAGGTGTTTAAAGGTAGAGAATATAAATATATGATATTGATATTAATTTATGGAATAAACCTACTATGTAGAAATATAATCTATATGTTTAATAATTCTTGATAATCAAGAGTCTTATGTTAAATTCTATTTTGTGTAATTGTTAACGATCTTGGTATAATATCAAATCCAACGATTGATAATAGTTTCTTAAAATATATTATTCAAATTAACCTATTACAACCAGTAATATTCAATACCAATTCTTTTATTATAATTTATACCTCTAATACATTATATTCAATAAATAACTTGTTTTATTTTTTTTTCAATATGCACGAAAAGCAACGCTCAGATGTTTAATTCTAATTTCGATATTTTTCATTCACCTGTTGTTATAACAACCTCATAATGTATTCTTATAAAGCCTTTTTTAAATAAACTACCAATGATTTAGTAGTATTATGTCAACCAGATTATTGTTAAATTGAGTCTAGTATTCAAATGTTATAACATTTCTTCTAAGCAATAAGTAATACAAGTTCTTTCTTATTAATATTAATTTCGATATATTCTTCTGATTTGTATCTTTTTATTATTATCCTTTGATAAGACATCTATGAGATCTTTTGATTTGTTTAATCCCATGTTCAGTAATTTTGTTGTTTCTTTCATGACATCTATTTTATATTTCCATTACCAACATAATCCAACATCATAATGTTTTATTTACTATCAAAACCGTCAACAAAACCTTCATGAATGACTATTGATTAGATTGTTCGTTTTTATCCTGATATTTCATGTTAATTCCAAAGAATTTATTAATCACATTTATCTAGTTATTCTTAAATTAGGTATCATACATGAATATCTCAATTTATCTTATTAAACGAAACAACGTCCAAACATCCTTGTTTTTTATAAAATAGAGATATTGTCTCAGAGGATAACAAAGTATTAATCATTGGATGTGATTTATGGTGAAAAAAATATTTAATTATAAGTTGTCTGTATGTTTAAAATCCTGATCAGATGTAAAAATCATGGAAATGGATCAAATCCTGAAAGATAATATGCTGCATGTATCGTAATTAAAATATAATAATCATTGTGTTTAAGTTAATAAAAGACTGTAATGCCACAAACGAACCAAAGAAACAAATAGAACTAAATTAAAATTCGTAAGCATCTCACTGAGATTAGTATAATGTAAGAGTATATCGTAATAAATTTTTAATTTTAATTATTAAAAGATAGGTGTTAATATTACTAAACTACAATAATTCTTGACCGTTGTTATTTCGGTTGTTTTTCTACTTATAATCTTTTGATTTAATAAACCTTTCTATCTACAAAAAATTATATTGTATCAATATTGGTAGTTTTAATTATGATTTTATTGTTAATATACATTTGAAGTTAACATATTTAATAAAAATTAATGAATCCTATCATAAATATACATTGGTTAATTTAACGTCCAACATTGGTTACAGCATGTAACCTACATCCTATTGATAAAGCATGCAGATCCATGTTGGCTTTCAATGCAAGTTCAATGCATGGTGTACTTATTGATCTCAAGGATCCTAATGTTGGTAAACAAGTAACTGATTTTCTTGTCATGAAATCGAGAACTGATAAACCAGACGGAGACCTTGGAATTATATTTGTTGTAAAAACATGGTTACAACCAGCCGCATAATCTCCGACAGTTATTGGAGAATATCTTCCGATGAAAATTGAACCAGCAAAATGTATTCATTTCATCATTTCAAATGCATTTGAAGTATTCAAATGTAAATGTTCAGGTGATATCTTCTTAACTGTATTATACAGAGATGTACTACTCTTACAAACAATTGTCAATCCATAATTACTTCAACTATGTCTTATGTTACTATCTAATGGAACCAATTTCATTAAAGCATTAATGTTTGATCTAACAGCAGATGCTTTCTTCGGAGTTTTAGTTATCAAAACAGCAAGAGCAGATTTATCACGTTCCAATTGAGCAGCAAGATCGACACTGACTTGTTGTGTATCCGATGATTTATCGGCAACAATTACAGACTCTGAAGGACCTGCCAAACCATCTATCCCAACCCTTCCAAACATTTTCTTTTTTGCGGCTATTATATAAACGTTACCTGATCCAGTAATCTTATCTACTTTCTTTACTGTCTCAGTACCTATTGCCATTGCAATTATTGCTTGAGGTCCACCAAAGGTGTATATACATTCTACCCCACAAATACTTGCACAAGCCATAAATAAACGTTTATCTTTAATCTTATGATAAGGTGTAGCAACATATATATGTTTTATTCCAGCCAATCTTGCAGGTATTGCACTCATAAACATTGAACTTATACATGGTGTTTCTTCACATGGAACATAGATACCAATACTTGATAATGGTTTCCAAACAGAACCTAATATTACTCCTTCTTTATCAACATAGAATATATCTCTAATTAATTGGCTACTATGATACCTCAAAATCCTATCGTATAAAGTTTTAATCTCAAACAACACCCTCAGGTCAACACCTCTAACATCATGTTCTACCTTTATTCTCAACAATCTGCTTGTAACATTATCTAATCGTTTGTTGTAAGCCATTAATGCTTTATCTGAATATTTGGATATCAATTCTTCCATTCTATCAATCAGGTCATCAACATGTTGGGTGTTCAATGTTCGATCTGCTATTATTCCATCTATGAATTTATCAAATAATGGTGAATCGGATCTAAGTCTCAGACACATGTTTTGTTTCTTACGAGTTAATAATGATAAAAGAAAGATCATGATAACTGGCCAATATTGAACATCCACACATTATTAACATATCAATAATTTAACATATCGGTTGCCGATATGTATTTTAGAACTTAATAAGTTATGATAAGAACATAACAATCGATGACTACTTATTCGATGTGAATATCAGATGATATGAATATCAAATTGTATTAAAACTATGACTAACTATGGGTGTTTGACCACAGTAAGTAGATAATGATCGAATCTAATGTCAGAAACAGCATAGAGATGTATATATGGTTTTTTTAAATTATTAATAAATTAATGCATGAACATGTTGTTTACTCTGAATAATAAACTGAACATGTCAGAAATTAGAGATCAAAAAAAATAGTTATAAATATAATTAATCAATAGTTTTATTTAAGCTGCCACGATCAGATGACATATTGTGTTTTTTTTGTAATAAAAATTTGTTTATAATTTAAGTTTACAAATAATTTTGTTGTTTTGATTTAGTCATATTATTATCGAGTAGATAACAATCGATATTTCTGTTATAAGTATAGGTTTAAAATAGGAAAACAGAAATAACTAAATATATTTCAATTAATATATAATCTATATGCGGTTCTCTCTATGTGATAGATTTATATTATTAATCAATGACTTAGATATAACAATCGAAATAATATAATATTTGTAAATATTCGAATAAAACATATACCAACAAGATAATTCTAAGATAATAGAATTGTTTGATATTACATTCGAAATGTTATTATAAAATTATAATTAAATTAAATGACATGGAAACATTGATTCTGATGGATTTAATCATGTTTTTAAAAAAAAGGTGTCATCAGATGATGTAATATCCATTAACATTGAATAACAACATATAATCGATAGAAAAATACTCGCTAGTATTATGTTAATGTTTTAATGGTATTAAGTCGATGTAAACATATCACCACCACCTCCTTATCATAATCTCATCAACCTATGTGTAACTACCATTGATAAACATAATTTAGAAAAAAGTATATTACTAACGGACCAAATTCTAGTAACATTTCAACTTAGATTTCTAATAACCTGAATGTTTTCTCGTAGACTACATGTTTCAATATATTTTTTATTTCCAATATATTCCTAATGTTAATCTACATAACCTCTAACCAATCAAAGATAGAAATCAATCTATCATGTTTTGATAAATCTTTCTTATTAAGATCATAAACTTCATGGTTTTAATTATTTTGCTATTAATCCTAAATAATCTAATAATACCCTTTAATTCTATTATAAGTTTCCATCTCTGAGAAATACAACATCCGAACATATCCTTTAATATTACCCACAGATCAATTAGATTCAATAGCATAGTTCATCTTCTTCTTCTTCTCATTGAAAATATATCGAACCACGTCTTTGTTGGTCTAACTAATACTACTTAATTAGATTGGAATCAACATCATAAAGCCAAACAACCTAAACATGAATTATATCTTATTTTGATATCTAAAACTGTTAATATTATTTCTACAAATAACAACAAAATAACATCTCAATCTAGTTCCCATCTCTTAATCGCATTATATATTAATTACAATTAAACATTAACAGACAATCAAACAGCTAAATATTATTGTAAGCACCTCATTCTTGTTTAGAAACATTATTATTACTTCAATTACATTTGTTCTATTCTTGGTATATGATATCTGTACTACTAAATGTTGTTAACCGTCTCGATAATAACTTCACTTGACCCATATATCTTGTTAACCTTGGTGTATCCAACATCGATGTTAATTCCAATTACTATACATACCAATAATATCAGATATTAATGACACATCAATGTGTTTCTTATAGTTCGGTTCAAGTTTTATCATTTTAATATCATCTTGATCTTAATCTATTATATCAATAGAAGTTAACTCTTATAACATTATACCTTCGAACCTTTATAGTTTTTTACATCCATTATGGAATTTAGTAGTAACACCTCTAATAGAGATTATGTTTAAGATCGAAGATTGTAGTATTCTTAACATGACATCTCGATTCGATTCAATACCTTTTATTTCTACCTGAATATTCTTAATGTTCATTATTATTAATGTTTTCAATATTGTTTCTATTGTCATTTGAATAGTGACAGTAATGATTTTTCTTTTCTTTAAAATCTCTGCTCACTTGTAGAACTCCATAATATCACATTTCTTCTTCAATCAGAACAGCATATAATAACGTTATTATCTGTTAATTGTATATGTAATACCCCATTTAATCCCTTATCAAACACATCAAATTTATCACAACTTTGTATACTTTCTAGTATGAACATTTGTCCTAGTCCGTTGATCTCTTATTAGTAATCCGATTTTTATGTCTTAGATCCTCTATAACAATTAACACGTTTCAAATTATTTACATCAGATAATACCTTAATATCTCAAGATGATTTCTAATGTGAGATTGGTTTCTATAAAATGAATAAGCTTATACCTTTGGAAGGCAAACAACGTTCTTACTAAGATTCTTAGAATTGAATATGATAATAGACTTAAAGATAAAAAACAAGAAAAAAGATTTATCAATACCATATAAAATTTGTAGTGTAACGAATATATTCCTGTTTTTAGATATTCTTATTCCATAAACTCTGCATCTAATTATTTTAAATACAACATAACATCCAAATTAGTTAATCTAACCTCCAATGGTTGCTTTAAGTACAGCATTATCAAAGCTAAATTATATTAAAATCCCAACCCAGTAACATATACTTCACCATCTAATAATTTAACATAACAAAGGTTGTTTATATCCAAACATATCTCTATTAATTACTAATTAGAACATTTACAATTACTTGATAACCTGTTATTCAATAGATTTAAGCTTATAGTTAGGAGGTGATATGACTACCATCATTATTTCTATATTTCAGGCCATATTCTTTGTATCATTTCGTTATATTTGGTAACTTATTCTCCTTTATAATTATAATCTTTTGTTATCAGATCTACATTTGTTGACATCTCCTTTTCTTTACTACATGTTATTTTTAGAAAAATCTCATAACTCTATCCTGTTTTCTATGCTAATTTTCTTAAATTAAAGATCCGATATATTTAATGATAATTTTTCAACGACCCAAACCATAAATTTAATTCTTTTAATGCAGTAAATATTACTTTGATAACATTATGTGGATGTCTTGATCCAATGATCTTTATACCAACATTTTATCCTCAATCCATCAAAGATGGATCTTATAGTATTACTTGTTCTTATTCCTATACCAAATTTTTTTTGTTATTTCACATCTAATACTTTGGTTGAATTATATCTTCCACTAATATTAAAGATAAGTATTTTGTTCCTTCCGAAAGGAACCTTTAACATGCTATTCTTAGACACAACGTTCAAACTTTATAACAACATCTATTCTTCGTTTGCCTTAGCCATTCTGAATTTAACACTGCCACATATATTTCCAAACAACACCCAATGCCCAATATCTATACTTTCTACCCCCTTTAACAATCCTGCATATCTTTGTTAACTTTATAAGTTTTTCATATGATAGAATATTACCATCAAAAAAATTTACTAATCTCAATATCATCAGCTATGTTCTTTTTTTCTGGTTTTATTGATAAAGTTAAGAACATATTTATCATCAAACTTATTTCGATATATTTTCAACTATAACATAAAACCCAATGTTCTTAACGTGTTTACAACCTGTACTATCCTGCTCTTTATATTTTTTTAAATCCATAAGATAAATAGATGCCAACAACTAAACAACAACGTGTTATCTTAATAACCAAATTTCCATTAGTTCCATTCACTATGTTATAAATCCCATCATTGATTATCTTAACATGGATGGTATCGATGTGCTTCGAAATATTTAATTCTGTTATATTACCTGTTTCTAACTTTTAGTTTAAACCTTTGATCTCTATATACTATTCTGATTCTTTTAATGAATATTTGTTTTACTTAATATTTTAAATTTCTTAACAACCGATACAACTTCATTTAAACTTATAACCTCAGTACCTTTAATTTATTTACAATTAACCATAAGATCGACCGTCAGTTCTTTTAAACGAAACAAAATTATATGACTGAATTCGAGTTCAATCTCCAAATTATCTAAACATTTCGATATTTTATACCCAATACCTATCATAATCATCAATCTAATATGGCTATGTTCAATATCTTTAATATTATTTGTTAACTTAGATAACCGAAATTTTAAATTATGAAAACAAACCACGATACAACAATTACATTTAATAATAAAAACTATGTATGTTTAACTTATTATTACTAATCGGTCCAAACATTTGGACGTTGAAACCATATAAACAAATCTTTATATCCTTTGAAATAGTATATAGTAATATTTTTTAAACAAATTACAGATCACTTCACTTTCAACACAGGTTAGATCTAGATTTATTTTAATACCATTGCTTGTTGATAAAATTAAATGCCAATCTAATTTTTAACTATTAATTGTTTTTTAACATATCCTTTGACCGAGTTTCATTACTTGAACTATATCTTATATCATATTATAAGATTCACTATATACTAATTCTATTAATATTTCAAGATCTATTAATACTTTACCTTAATAGAAGTACTCTTTTAATAAATTTATATTTTTCAAATACCAATAATAGGTTAAATTTTAAACTTAGAATATGGAATATAGATTAAAACCTTTTATTTACTTGTTCTGAAACAGTTCTTAACATGCTTCAACATGTTGACAATCAAACCTATCGAGATAATTTTATCATTCCTGGTAATAAACCTATGTTAACTAATTATTTAATTATTATTCTTGAAATTTTAAAGAACCAATAATAACCTTTAGATCTATTCAAGATAACACATCTGTTCTTTATCCTAACTAAACTTACTATTCTTAATAGAATTAATTAATAATCTGGTAGTAAAAAGTTTTCGTTTTTTTTTGTTAATACCAACTAAGAATTCAATTTTTTAAAAAAATCTAATCTTATTAATTTATAATTTTTGTTATCATGTCGTTGATTTTCTTATATTTATTTATTGTTCCAGACTTAAACATTTACATATGTTCAATATTATTTCAGTAAAGCATAAACAACATGAGATTAATACTTATGTACCAATGAAAAACTGATATAAAATCATATTAGATTAGTATTAACACATAACAATTATTCCAATAACATCAATCCTGAATTTACAACGAAATATCATTACAAAAATAAAAATCATTTAAATTATTTATCAATATTTTATTTTATTAATCTAGTGACTATATATGTTGATTTATACAAGAAGTCATATAATTTCATTTAAATTAGTTTAACTTTTAATCTGATTATTTAAATGTATTATGATAAATTCAAAATTATGATATTACTAATTTAGCTGTTAATTAAAACTGTTATTCTAAAATCCAGTTACTAACAAACGACAAAAATTCCAACATTGTTATAAATAACATTGGTTTTGTTGTTAATTTCTTCAAATAGAATGATTTTATTAATTATGTAATAGTATAAACACAACTTTTGATCAACAAAATATGTATCAGATTTATTTACAGGTATTAAATACTTATCACCACCCATCAAAACCCATTAACACATTAGTTCAATTCAATTAACTTCAAATTATTCTTATTAATAACAATCATCACCATCTTTAGTAAGCTAAAGACTCAAACAATCAGTAACCTTGGTTATACCTCTTTGGTTATATATTCGTTTAACTATACAGATTATCTCTTAACTTTTCTACTTTAATTAAAATCTTTTTTTGTGTTCACTTACAAATATTAGATCAAATAATCTCATCGATTAATGACATACACATTTGATTAATAACTTCTAGTTTTTTTAATTTATAACCTAATAATTCGATATCTTCAAGTACTCAAACTTTTCACTAGAAACATTAACATAACCTTCATTGAACTTATATATCTCTAATCTTTATTGAATCAACTTAATACATCCAATCTATAAATACGATAACAACGTTGTTTTGTTCGATTCAGATTTTGTGTACATCACAAATTACTAAAAATTTCATTATTCTGTTCACCATTTACTACATACTGTGTTTGTTATACTAAAAATTTTAGACATAAGGCTAATAAGATTTAATTTTAAACAACCACTCTCAAATTCTACAATAGATCTACATAAAACTTATTATATTATCACTTACAATGAGCTTCAATGTATATTTGAACATTGGAAATAATTCTAATTAAAACATTTGAACACCGTTCTGAATCCATTATTCTTATCTAACACTAGAATATTTTTTCTTGTTGTTATACTTTCTATATCTCTTACATGTTTTCATCTAATATCCAATACCTATCTGTTGCTATCAACAGATCTCTAACGATAATCGTAACTAATTTGTCGGTACTAAGACGTTACATCCAAGTACTTACATTGGTCCTTAGCCGCGACCAACAGATTTAAGAACCACTATTAACAATCCTTTCTAAGAAATATTTTATCTCAATATTATCTTATTAATTATGATCTTAATGGAACAGATCTAAATTCATTATCATTTTGTATTAACAACCTTGGTTTCAATTCATCACTATTATCACCAAAATACCACGAAAAACCTTTCATTAATCTCATCACAATCATTTTCCATAAAGTTAAAACCATTAACTCTAACAGATTAAAATTAAACATGCTTAGTCTAAACTATTACTATTTCCATAGTTCCATGAGTTCCACACTTGTTGATACAAACGAGTAGTAGGATTATTTATCAGTTTTCTGAGTTGATTCATTTTTTTTTACCATCTTTATTCAAGTTGCTTATATATATATATATATGTCTAATTCAGTACTTATAGTACTTATGTTAGGATAAGATATATTAATAAAGAACATTTGCAACGGTATTTCTACCTTCTCTATGTCATACTTACTTGTATAACATCTGCGTTGTCTAATCTTTACTTAAGATCTTAAGTATAAAACCTACTATATTATCCTCTAAATTAGAGCCTTAAATTATTTATTACCACATTACTTATCATTGGTATACTTATTTGTTTTATTAGTTAATTTATAATTCGTTATAACTAAATAGTAAGATAAATCATTTGAGTATTGAATAAAATTTCAACATTTGATAAAAAGAACTTCTTAAACATAGATAATTAAATCATTTGATACTAGGTTTTATCATGTACAAATAAAGGATAGAATATTATCTGATTTCATGATTATTCTACAGAATATTTGTTTTTATACCTATCTTAATCGAGCAATATATACCTAGTCTTAATCAAGCAATATTTCTTATAACACACTTGTTAAGCATATTCTGTAACTTTCATCTTATAGATATTAAACATTTTAAATAATCTTTGTTTTAGGTTAGTTGTTGTTAACAACCAGATTACCATAGGTAATAACTTTTTATCCAATTATACTAACATTATACTAAATCCGATATTGTTATTGCTCCATTACCAAGCAGTAACCAAAGGTTAACTTCCATGTATTTCTTTATTGGTACTAAATTAGTTAAAGTATTACAACTCTGAGATCTGAAATCTTCAATTCCACATTATTTAGACCTATATATTTTAAAATATTAGTTAACAACATAGACATCTAGTCTTCTAGACATAACCATTTTAACTTGTTCAATAACATTCATATAGATATATAATTTCTTTGTAAAAATACATATCCTTTAAGAAAGTTGATATTAATTAGAATTATAACTGACATTATTGATCAAGATGTCGGTATTACACAACATGAACACATAGATCTATTAGTAATAGAATTATATTCATTTCATGTTCTAATTGTAAAAAATAATTTACTCATAAACAACATCATTTTATTATTTATTTTCAATGTTTTTATCAATGAATTATAATGACATATATACGTTTTTTTGTCGACTTCAACGTTAGCTTAACAATAACATTTCTATGAGTTTTAATCAAACACCTAATAATATCAATTTTAACATTGACTACCAATAATACTTGCGACAGGTTATTCGTAACTGCCTGTTGTTTCGTTTTCATCCTTTAGTTTACAGTTTATTCTAATACTATAGGATGTTGTTTTCACTAATCCTTATCTTAACCTTATCATCATAAAGATAAAATAACTAGATTCCATTATATCCATTCATTAATAATTCTACCATTCCTAAGTCAATGTTGATTTCAAGTCACTTCATCGTTTATTACAATGGCTTTTGTTTAGATATTGGTATAATAGTTGTTATATCCTATCAATTTAATGAATTTCTTAGACTTAACTAATTTTATTTAGTACTCTGGTGTTAAATCTTAAATAAAACCATCAGTAACAACCTACTGATCGTTGTGGTTTATTTCTTGATTATGAATATAACTCTATATTGACTAGTCTCTGTATCAGTATGTTAATCAGTTCAAGTTCACTATTGATTCCGATCACATTCATTGCTAACAACATCGTTGTTTTGATCTTATTATTCTAATCCAATTATTTGATTTTAAATCGAACCACAACAACCAACCAAAACTTCAGCTTATCTAAACCAAGCAACGATTTAATATCCATGTTTGAGTCGAACTCTAACGTAAACACACTAACAACATCCCATTAATATTTCTTTGTAATCGATTATCAAAAAAATGTCTTAGTACATTTTTTGTTTCCTATGTATTTGGAGTGTTCTTCCAAGATTGTGTGTTCTAATAACAATTAACATATTTTTAAAAATAAATTAAAATTATAAACATATCTATCTCATTCATTTTAATAACATAAAGATTATATTAATTTATATCATTCTTATAATGCTCGTTTAATCATATATGTTACAATGTTGTTTCAAGTCTAAGTTATTATAGAGATTTATTAAATCTATAAATAATATGTATTATATTTCAACTAATAGAAAAACCGATTAAACTTAATCAATGTGCACAATTTGGAACCAGTATTTGTAGCATAAACAATTATGTTACCTTTATCAGAAAGATACATCAACATTCGAGGATGTAATTAAACTTTCAAACATTAATTAATCAATTTATCAATAACAATCAATCACATTTTCTTCTGTTCTTCAAAAAAACATTTTATTCTACAACGTTTGTGCACCCATGTTAAGATTCAACTCTATCTTAAAGATTTCTTAATAACAACCTTCTATTGACATTCTTCGTAATCAGACCATCCAACATTTTTTCT
Organism: Candidatus Hodgkinia cicadicola; assembly: GCF_002774925.1. NCBI lineage: Bacteria > Pseudomonadati > Pseudomonadota > Alphaproteobacteria > Hyphomicrobiales > Candidatus Hodgkinia > Candidatus Hodgkinia cicadicola. The sequence continues at coordinate 16,559 of NZ_CM008780.1, read as the reverse complement.
TCCTATTTCTCAGTTTATATATATATATATATCAAGATAATCCTTTCAATCATTTCCATCATAATGATTAACATATTATTTTGATGTTAGTATTAATAGATTGATTCCATATATCTTAATAAGATTTATAATTATGTTAACACCATATTCTTCTGTTAATTAATTTAATTATTTTCATAATCAATTATCATCTCGAATTCTAAGTTATTATAAACGATCAATTTAATACTATAAACAACGAATACTTGTTTTGGTTAACGAATAAGAATTAATTTTGGTCATAACATATACTTGAAAACCAACCTCCATGTTGTTATAATTTGTTTATTTTCATCGGAAAAAAACCCAGATAACATCAACAGTTCTAATATACAAAACTTCAACATTAACTAATTCATTTACCAATTAAAAAACAATTGAACTATATTTGGTTTCGTTAACAAAGACACTTCTAAAGATCGATATTTCTGCGTCGGTTGTTATTTTAATTTTACTTTAAGTATTAACGGTTCTTATATCGTTTATAGTGATTAAGGATTTGTATTTTTCATTGAAGCCTTATTAAGCTTATCTTTTTTTTGTTTTAATTTCTTCTTTGTTATTATATCCTAAATACAACATTGCTTTATATACGACATCACGTTAATATGAATGTATCCAATAATCCCTTCTAACAATGCGTAATAATAATATCAAATCTAACAAAATAACTATGAATATACATATTATCTATTTAATAATATATTATTAATCCCCCCCTTCCAGGGGGCTAATATCATGAACTATAATTCTACATATTATGTTATTGGTAATCATACCATCACAACTAACTAAACAATAAAACCAAATCATCCCCTTATTTCTACTTTTTTAACTTTTATTATAATTCTTTCACGATCTCTCAATCCTGTCATGGTTCTACCTTTAACATGTTGTTTCCAACATCCATGGGATTGAAATGTAAAGCTGTTAATATGTTTGATTATTTAAAAACTAACAAATAGTCAATCATACTACGTTAACACCTCCATTTAACTTTCTGTGTTTACCACTACGATGTTTATAGTTGATATTTTATGTCTAAATTTCTAACATCAAACGATGTAGCAGTTATCTGTTTATGACCTAATTATAGCTTATGATAGATGTTGTATATAATTTCTTTCTATTAAACATAGACATATCGTAAACTTTTATTAGATTTATATTTATTTATTACATTTTGTTTATAATAAGATTCGGATTCAAGCAACATCCCAATACAAACCAATAAAATTTCATCTAACATTAACGTTGTAGTGTCATTGAATGATACTCATGTTAAACTTTACAAAAACTTATTTCATTTGGTAATAACATAAAGTCTCGGTTAAACATTTGGATAATGGTCCGTTATTAACGTTTCGGTTTAATTATTCACTAATATAAACAACGTTCAATAGAGGATAATGTTCTGATATTAAATTAAAATCATTATCAATGGAACAAGTTCTTATATTTTTTAACTAGTTTGTTAACTAAATACTTATATTATATAGATTAATCATGATATTAAGATCAAATGTATGTTCTTATTTTTAATAAAAACATAAATGAAATCTAACTGATCATAATCAAAATATCTTATCATGATACTAAGAGTTTAATATCAAGTTTCTATTAAAGATAATGTATTAATTTCTAGAACATAAATAACCTAAACACCAGTTACCATCTTTAAAGGTTTAACTGATGTTGGATGATATTAAGTTTACACTTCAATGGATACCATATGTTTGACAACATAAATCTGACTGATTTGATTTATTTTAATCTACTACAAAATGTATTCAATAGTTTAAGTCACTAGATTTAACATAAATGTTCCGATTTGATCTCAACATTCTTAACTCCTAATTCATTAATCTTGCACTACCTTTTCCGATATTAACAAATCCTTCCTATTCTTTAGGACCATTATTCTTCAATATAATTTTTTTTAATTAACAGAACCAAATAATGTGTTCTTTATTTTTTCTACCATCAACTCGTCCAATAACATATAATGTCTAATCCTTCATCTATATTCTCCTCTTTTAATATTACGTAAGTTCTTAACTACATCAACATTTTACCGTTCAATGACTTACTATTTACCCCGATCAATTATATCAATACCTTTCTTCTATTTGAAATTATCTGTCTTATCCATATGTCTATTACTGGGTATCAATTATTTTCATGTATATGTTTATGCATATTTTTATCTTTAACCAACAAGATAATTTCTTTTATCTTTTCATCTATTACATATAATACTCTATATTCAATTATTAAACAAAGATTTTTACAATAATTATTCATAACAACACCCATTAACCTAAACCATTTTTTTTCTATGACTTCAATATACCTACTTCTTTATTAGTATTAAGAATATCAAATATTCTGATAACTCGCAACGTGTTACCTGTTATCCTTGCTTTGTTAAACCAAGAGGAATTCAAGTATTTCATCCGAAGTCATTCGTTTATATGTTAACAACATCAATTGAACCGATGAATTTCAACATTCCCTTACCATTTATCCCCTTCTTTCTTATTAAAATAAGTCATATATCTCGATAATATTAGACTACATACTCATTAAGATATATTATCATTTGTTTATTTAAAATAAAGATATAACTTGTTGCTTAGTATTACTTTATTCCTAATTCGACGTTGTTATTTCTTCCTCCATGTCTGAATCAATGACTATTTCTCCTACACCGCACATTCCGTAACTAATAACCTCCTACCTATAAACCAACATTCGATTAACAACATATAACATATGTTCTTCTTCTTTTAATAATTACATACTTAATATCACCAAAGATTATCTTTTTTTTCTGTTAATTGAATATCACCTTATCGCTACTATTATACCCTCATTCCATACTAATTCCTACCAAATGTAGAATTATATATACTAATCTCTTCCTGTGTTGTATAGATCATAAATCTCGTTTATAACACCAAACATAAATCGAAAAGATATATTACCCTTTCATTCCTATTATTTATCTTCTTTCTCCTAAACATTACTAACCATGTCATACTACCTGCAAATATACTTCATTTAAATTACTTCTTATTAGAAGTTATTATGAATAAACACATAAATACAATATCCATGTGGGATCATTTTTTTTTAAAAAAAGACTAAATCAAGGTTCCATTAACATCTATGTTGTTATAATTTTAACAAAACTTACTATTAACAACCTACTAACACTTGGTTAATACTCTCCTCGAGTATAAATGAATATCCTTCTGATTACCAAACTCAAACATTAACAGATTAAATAATAGCGATTAACTATCAATCCTCATCTTCAATTCATTGATAATCTCATAATTATCTTCATATCTAATTAGATTTCATCAATAACAGTAACACCACATCAAATCTCCATACTTTTTAAAAAATAAACAATGTAAATTAATTTATCAGAATCAAGTTCTGTTCTCAAAACTCAACAACAACGACCTCATCGATAATTCTCTCACAATCAGAGATATTTTTCTTTTCTTCACACTTTAACTTCTTACTCTCATATCTTATAGTAATCCTTACCACATTGTTATCATTTAATAATTTACATGTTACTACATATAGTTTTCACTTTCTATTAACATTTACTTACTGAAATTTAATATGTTTCTTAATGTTTAAAACCTATAGTTAGCATCACACCTACAATCAAAACATTAATTTAAATAATTTGTTATCGATTAATATTTTTTTTGTTTGTAAACCACTAATCTTAATTCATTAAATTTTATCACTGATCAATCTAACATTTAATCCAATGAAGTTATTATCATGTTATTTTATCTATGATTGAAATATCTGTAATCGAACTATTAATCTATTATCCAACTACTTGTTTGGTAATAATTTATTCATTTCTTCAATAAAAATTATGTACTGGTTAATATCGATGTAATTAAGTGCTTACACATCAATTGAATCATTTATTAATAACAATTATGTTTACATTATCCTTTCATCTTTCTCCTATTTCTTTCTAACCAACATGCCTACTTCTTGATCATACCAACTATCTGTGTTTTTTTAAAAAACCAATTTATTTCTTTTATTACATTAATGTTAACACTATCACTTTAAACATACAACATATTGAATTCTAATACATGACAACTACTATGTTGTTATTGTCATATTTTCTTTTATTCCTATATCTCAATCTAACTTTAACCTTAATTCTTACAACGTACCAACATGATTTGTTTTATCTGAATTACATGTTATAACATTTAATCGATATCAAGTGTTAAGATCTTAAATGATTACACCAATTACTATCATTGGCAAGAAACATAACATGTTATAGATATAACAATTTTTTTTGGTTTTATCATCATGAATAATAACATCTAATATAAATATTACTTATTACTACTACTACCTGAATTAATTACCACACATTCCATACCCACATACTTTTTTCTTAGGCCTTTAAACCACAGTTACTGTTTTTTTGATTTGTTACATCAAACGATCTGTGAATCAGAGATACACCATGTTGGCACATTTATTTATCTTAATATAACATTAAGTGTAGTTATATACTCACTATCTTTTTTACATCAATACTACCTCCAATGTTTATATCACTGAATCCGTGTTTTAGGTTAACACTATCAAAACATTGAACCAAATATTTGATAATTTGGTTACCTTAAAGATAATAACTAGTATTTTAATTATCTATTAATGATTAAACACCTAACAACGTTGTATTTCGTTATAATTTATATCAACAAAGTTTTAATTCTTAACATAATCAATATATGTCAAAAAAAAACAACCACACCATCTATCATCGATATTGCGTTGTTGATAGATGTCATATTTTGGCTATAATAATGATTAATTTAATTAAGTGATTAACATAATGTTCATTTTAATTATTAATTTTAAACTATACTGATAACAACATAATCTGTCAATAAATAGATCTTAAATAAGATATTCCAACGTTTGTGTTCATAATTTCATGTTGTTAATTAATATCTCGAAATAACTTTTCTGTCTTGAGCTTTAAATTTGATCTGTTTTCTTCGTTTATGTAAATAGAAATCATTAATACAATCTATTTAATCTTGATCGAAAGATCTTACAGATTCTTGTAATATTTTATATTGATTTCAATTATCTGAATATCGAAATGAATGAATATCAAGATGGAAACTTCAACGTCCGATGATAATTTTAATAGATCAAATGACTTAGATTTTTATGTTAACATTCAAATCTATTTCTATAAATCTTTAATAATTTCAATGTTGATGGTTTTGATCTGGAACATCAGCAACACAGAGGTTATCATCTTTCAATGATACAAGATATATTAATTCAGGTTGATTTTTGTTTTAATTTTTGTTTTATCTCTATAGATTATTATTTCAGTATTCTTATTTAAGATGAATTGGTTCGATTATATCTATAATTCTAAAATTAAATTGAATGTTTACTTATTTAATATCGGTTGATATCTATCCTTTTTTTTATTTTTTTAAATATATTAATCACAGATTTATAAAATAGTAAACACAAACAATAAGTAACTTATGTTTTATAAATAATTAAACACCATTATTTTTTATCAATTCTTTTCTATCAATATCAACATCATCATGTACTTCTATTAGATTAAGTCCTTCATGATCATCTCGATGTTAATTGACATGTTGTTCGAACCGTTTGTTTGATGTCAAATGTTTATGTTCACCTCGTTTGTTTTGATTAGTTCGATTGATGTTCTTTTATATTATAATAACTGTGACTTCGTTGGTTTAAAAACATGTATTTGATTGATATTTGAGGTTATTTATATTTTTCTATGTTTTAATATGAAGCATGCGGCTTATTGATTGTTTTAATAATCAATTCTATCAAATAACATTATTTTTTTTACTAGCGGAATTATTTCTTAATAACTAGTCTAATTCTATTTTAGAGAACACATATAATAAAGGATATATCTTCAATGAATTACTAATTCAATATATTGTTATTATATCTTGATTAAGAGTAAATCTTATTAAAACTAATAGTTACAGATACTATTTGGTTGATAGTTTATGTTATTTATGTTTGAAATAATCGGTTCTCGTCTATTTGAACATATCAATATGTTTTTATTTATTTGATCTACATCAAGTTATCATTATGTTCACATGATTAAGATATCATGAGATGCTTATACAAACGTGTGGATATCTTAATTTGGAAATATAAAACATAAAATTGATATAAATGATTAGTTCGTTAGGTTTATGTTTTTAAAAAAACAAGTAATGAATCTGGTTCTTTTGTTTGTTTTATAAAATCCAAAGAAAATATGATAATTCGAGTAGTTAATGTTATTTTGTTATGATTAGCATGGCTATTATTTGACAGTTTATATATGGTTTATTTTAATCTTTGATATTAGATTAAATTAAGATATATTGATATAATTAACAATCAATGTATCGTTAGTCGAGAAATGTGTTATATCTGCGTTGATTTCGACGCTAATTTTAGTTAGATGTCGATGTAGATGTTCGGTTTTTTTGTTCTGATTAATTTATCTTATGGATTTATTATCATGTTAATGATTACATCATGTTTATCACTGAATAATATTGTGATTAGATTGACACGGTGGTATTTCCGTAGTTCGTTTGATTGAAATTATTGTTAATAACATTTATAGTTAATGTCATGAATATTACACATAAACTTGTTGTGTTTAGGTTTTATTAAAACAAATTAATTGTTATTAACCTGTTAGGTTGTTGTTTTCTTTATTACTTAATCCAATGATTCACTTTTAAAGTTATCTAATGAAGTTTTTTTGTTTTATATTTAACAATATGGCTTTAGTTAAATCGATTCCATGAGTTTTGTTTTATATTAAGAATGAATTATTAAAATCATTATGTTATAACATCGGTGTCTTTGGCTTTTGTTTATAACTTTATGATTGGGTTATTAGATTATTTCTTTAGGAGTTAATATTTAGATACTAATGTTTAGATATCGGGTTGTATAAAGTTTTTTTGTATCGATTTCTGATGATCAGATTTTGATTGAATTACTTCTTACTTAGATCTTTAATCGGATTAAGTTCCAAGAATGTATGAAATAAATAATATTTGAAGCAATATACATCTGTGATTGTTTAAATTAATACTACTGGATTTTGTTTTTTAAATCATATATCAAAATCTATCAACAATTAGTACTACCATGTTTGATAATGTTTATACTCGATTTGATATCAAATTTCTTATTAAGAATAGATATACAATGTTTAAGTAAGATATTAAATGGTTTATATAAAATATTTTTTAAATTAAAAAACCATAATTATGAAATAGCTTTTAATATATCTTCAAGAGATTAATATTGATGTTATTTTAATGAAAATAATCTATCAATCTTTATATGATGTTATTATTTTTTTTATGAATATATATTAACAACAAGTAATTATCAACTATGACCATAGAAATGTTATAGTCTTATAATTAGTAGTTTAAATTTGAGTAAATTTCTTTAGTATTTTATAAATTCTAATATCTTTGATCTAATATCGATCAGCGATCAATTGTAATTCCATATTTGTGTAATCGATTATAAACATATATAGTAATTCTGAAAATTATGATAGATATAAAGTCATGGAAATTTTGTTGCTATAGTGCTTGAAATAATTAATATTAATCTTGTGTTTTAATTTTATTTTTAGATATATATAACAAAGACATTAATTTGTAACATCACTACGTTGTAAATTTAACTGGAACTGAGGTAGTATATAAAGAAATATAAGTCTGTTGGTTTTTTGGATTAGGAGTTTGATTTAATTGGTTAAAACGAAGAAGTTATCAATAAGGTTTATAGTAGATTAATTTCTCTATTAACATATTTGTTTGAAGATATAAGTTAACAAGATTCTAAGAAACATTCGATTTTGTTTAAAACAGAGATTAAAAAATTAATGAAGTTACGAATTATAGATTAAATGTTGTAATAACAGAGATTCATAATATTCTAATGTTAAATATAGGGATGAGTTGTAAATATGGAACAATTAATATGGTTATGACAAGATATAAAGACAGGGATTAAATACAGATGAAAGATATACTATGTTGTTAGAACTTAAAAGTTAGGATATTGTGTATATGTGTGTATGTAAAGTTAGAAAATATAATATTTATAACTAAGAATAGTTACAATTACATCATTCGATAACAACATCCGTTAGTGACATCTATTAGTAATATCCAATCGCCAACATCCGTTGACACATGTTTATGAAGAAAAATTAATAAACCAACAAGTTAATGGTATTTTAGGTTATAATTAAGTAGTCATTAATGTAAAAACCAATAAGTTTTAGTTTAAGGACAATGAATTGAACGTTGAATTAACAACAAGATAATTATGTTTGACGAACTGCATTTATGTTATTGTGTGATGATCGATGATGGATCTTTGATACTTGTTATTTTTAATATAAAGTGATAAAGAGATAAATGTTGATATTGGATATAGTGATGAAATATGGTAAGAATCATGATAATTTTTTAATCATGAAATCTAATAGAGAATTATTTCTCTTCTACCATATTCAATAATGTTACCTACCAGCTGAACCTCTAATATCCAGTGGTTTTTGTTGATGGACAACAAGGTGTTTAAGATTTTAACTATTCATGTTTAACATGGTAATGCGTTGTTGTTCTTAAACTTAACTACTGATAGGTATAACTGATTCTTATATTGTTAATAGTTTCTTTGTTTATAATTTTCGAGATATTAGTACCAGTTAGCTGAAATATGTTACCATACTTACACATCTGGCCTATCAATGTGATAGTCTGTCACTTCTCTTAATAGAATGTTTTTTTGGGTCAGCTTCCGGCTTAGATGCATTCAGCTGTTATCTGTTCCATACTTAGCTATCCTGCCATGCCGTTTGATAACGACAACAGGTAGACCAGAGGTATGTCCATCTCGATCCTCTCGTACTAGAGACAGGTTCCATCAACATTCTTACACTCACGGCAGATAGGGACCGAACTGTCTTGCGACGTTCTGAACCCAACTCACGTACCGCTTTAAATGGCGAACAGCCATACCCTTGGGACCTTGTTCAGCCCCAGGATGCGATGAGTCGACATCGAGGTGCCAAGCAACCCCGTCGATAAGAACTCTTGGGGGTTATTAGCCTGTTATCCCCGGCGTACCTTTTATCCGTTGGCAACGTCCCTTCCACATAGCTTCGTTGGATCACTATGACCGACTTTCGTCTCTGCTTGACATGTCTGTCTCGCAGTCTAAGCAGGCATATGCCATTGTACTCTACTGACGATTTCCAACCGTCATGAGCCTACCTTATGTACGCCTCCGTTACTCTTTGGGAGGCGACCGCCCCAGTCAAACTACCCGCCTTGCATTGTTTCACATTAAGATTGACTTTCAGTGATGAAGATATTATTTGGCAACAGGATGGTGTTTCATTTGACAGCTCACGCTGAGCTAACGCTCAACGGTTATCGCTTACCATCTACACTGCACAATTGACCAAAGTATATCGATACAAGGTTGCAGTAAAGGTGCACGGGGTCTTTCCGTCTTGCCGCGAGTACCCCGCATCTTCACGGGGATTTCAATTTCACTGAGCTTGTGCTGGAGACAGCGAGGAAGTCGTTACGTCATTCATGCTGGTCGGAACTTACCCGACAAGGAATTTCGCTACCTTTGGACCGTTATAGTTACGGCCGCCGTTTACATGGGATTTCATCTTAAATGCTATTCACATCAAGACTTCACTTGCCAGTACCGGGCAGACGTCAGACTCTATACTTCATCTTACGATTTTGCAGAGTCCTGTGTTTTTGATAAACAGTCGCTTCCTCCATTTCTATTATACCCAACCTTGGTTACCCAAAGTCAGGTTATGTTTCTCCCGAAGTTACACATACAATTTGCCGAGTTCCTTCAGCACAATTATCTCATACACCTTAGTATACTCTACCCAACCACCTGTGTTGGTTTTTGGTACGGTCTATATCCACAAGCTGTTTCTTGTTAACAATTAAACATAAGCCAAACCAATCCAATAAGATTTGACAGGTTTAAGTTAAGTCACTTGCGGAAGGCTCACGAATATTAACGTGATTGCCATCGGTTATGCGCTTACGCTTGGCCTAAGGTACCGGCTAACCCCATTCGGAACATCCTGGAATGGGAATCCTTAGTCTTTCGGTGTGAAAGATTCTCACTTTCAATTATCGTTACTCATGTCAACATTCTCGCTTCCGATACCTCCAACAACCCTCACGGGTTGCCTTCCATGGCTTACGGAATGCTCTGCTACTGTATTGCTCGAATTGGCAATACTCCTGACTTCGGTACTGAACTTAGTCCCGTTACATTTTCGGCACAAACATTCATTAATCAGTGAGCTGTTACGCTTTCCTTAGATGATGACTGCTTCTAAGCCTACATCCTGATCGTCTTCGAACATTTATTACCTTTCTCACTTAGTTCAGATTTAAGGACCTTGATCGAGGATCTGGGTTGTTTCCCTTTCCACTACGGACGTTATCGCTCGCAGTGTGATTATTAGCTAAAATCCAACAACAGTATTCGAAGTTTGGTTGAATTTATTAGAATTATTACATTCTAACCATTCATCCAGAGCTCTACCCCTGTTGGGGTACAACTAACAACCTACCTACATAGGTTTCGCAGAGAACCAGCTATCTCCGAGTTTGATTGGCCTTTCACCCCTAACCACAGATCATCCCAACGTTTTGCAACACGTACGAGTTCGATCCTTCAGTCGATTAACATCAACCTTCAATCTGTCCATGGTTAGATCACTCGGTTTCGGGTTTGAAGCTGCAAACTTTTTTTATTGCCCTTTGTGGACTCACTTTCGTTTCGCTTTGTTTGATTATAAAGCTTCGCTTGCAACAGCAACTCGTTGACCCATTATACAAAAGGTACGTCGTCAGGTCTTTGGACCCTCCGACTGCTTATTGGCATCCGGTTTCAGGATCTGTTTCACTGTCCTGTTCGGACATCTATTTCACCTTTCCCTCACGGTACTAATTCACTATCGGTTGTGCATATATGTTTTGGCTTAGAAGGTGGTCCTCCTATCTTCAAACGAGATCCGTTGTGTCTCGTTCTACTTTAATCAAAATTCTAATGCCAACAAAACAAGGGCTATCACCTTTACTTGCTTGTTTTTCCAAACAATTATTATCGGCATTTACGAATAATAGCCAATATTTGGTTTCACTCGCCGCTACTAACAAAATATCCTGGATATATTTTCCTACAGGTACTAAGATGTTTCAGTTCCCTGCGTCTATGACATCATTGATTAATAACCAAGATCAATCTCGATAAGAGATATAATAACATTTCATTTTCTCCATGTTACCGTCATTTATTATGCATACCAAGGCATCCACCGGATGCTTTCAGACATTATATTCTTTCTATTAACTTTGAGGAAAAAAACAGAGTGTTGGATGATGATTTTTTAAAAAAGATCAGAATATATTCATTAATAATAGTATTTAAAACTAGATCGAAAAGAAAAAAAGTATAAACTAATTTGTTAGTTACATTGAGATTCATCTGTATGGATTGGAAGTACGGTGATTAAGAGATGGATGTAACCATCAACAGGCTTTGTTCTTTTATCAACAATCACCACCCTACAAGAAAATATGTAAAGAATAGGGTTACCAATATATTTAATAATTAATCTATAGCACTAAATTAGTGCTAAATTAAATAGTCTTATTACTTCATTGTTATGAAGTGTTGTAATCTTAACTAAAGACTACACTTTGTTATGTTTCAGCCACAGGTTCCCCTACAGCTACCTTGTTACGACTTCACCTCGGTCACCAATTTTACATTGGATTCTAAATCTAGAATCTTCGGATAAAATCGACTCCCATGGTGTGACGGGCAGTGTGTACAAGACCCGAGAACGTATTCACCGTGGCATGCTGATCCACGATTACTAGCGATTCCTACTTCATGTACTCGAGTTGCAGAGTACAATCCGAACTAAGACAACTTTTTTGAGATTAGCTCCATCTCACGATATTGCGACTCTTTGTAGTTGCCATTGTAGCACGTGTGTGGCCCAGCCCATAAGGGCCATGATGACTTGTTGTAATCCTCACCTTCCTCTAACTTTTTCGTTAGCAGTCTCCATAGAGAGCCTATTTTTTTTTGGCAACTATAGATAAGGGTTATGCTCGTTTTAGGACTTAACCATACATCTCACGACACGAGCTGACAACAGCCATGCAACACCTGTTCAAGGTATTCTTACTTTGTTGTAAGCAGCATATTATTTCTAATATGTTTAACCTAAAATGTCAAGGGCTGGTAAGGTTCTTCGTGTAGATTCGAATTAAACCACATGCTCCACCGCTTGTGCGGGTCTCCGTCAATTCCTTTGAGTTTTAACCTTGCGGTCGTAGTCCCCAGGCGGAGTGCTTAACGCGTTAGCTATACAATCAAATATGAATATACAACCCTATGATATATTCAAGGATATACCCTTCAGAATGTATTATTTATACCAAACTGTTAGCACTCATCGTTTAGGGCGTGGACTACCAGGGTATCTAATCCTGTTTGCTCCCCACGCTTTCGCACCTCAGCGTCAACTTAACCCAGTGAACCGCCTTCGCCTCTGGTACTCCTCCAAATATCAACGAATTTCACCTCTACACTTGGAATTGTGTTCACCCCTATTAAGTTCATAGTAATGTAGTATCAACAACCTGCTATGGAATTAAGTTCCAAGATTTTACTGTCGACTTACAAAACCGCCTACATGCCCTTTACGCCCAATAATACTGAACAACACTCGCTCCCCTCGTATTACCGCGGCTGCTGGCACGAAGTTGGCCGGAGCTTTTATTTAGTTACTATCATTATTATCGCTAAATAAACAGAGTTTTACAATCCGAGATTACATGTTTTTTGTATCCCTTTTTATAGGATCTTCATCACTCATGCGGCATGGCTGGATCAGGCTTTCGCCCATTGTCCAATATTCCTCACTGCTGACTTCCGTAGAAGTTTGGGCCTTGTCTCAGTCCCAATGTGGCTGTCCATCCTCCCAGACCAGCTATAGATCTTGGCCTTGGTAGGCTTTTACCCCACCAACTAGCTAATCTACCGCAAGCTCATCTTGTTCCGAAATAAAATTTCTTTACCTGTTGCAGGAATCATACGTTATTACTTTAAGTTTCCTTAAGCTATCCCGTTGAACAAGGTAGATTCTCACGTGTTACTCACCCGTTCGCCGCTAACAACCTGCATGAGGTTATCCGCACGACTTGCATGTGTTAGGCCTGCCGCCAGCATTCGTTCTGAGCCAGGATCAAACTCTCTCTCATCATAAGCCATATTATTGTTAATATGATACTCAGATGACTTAATTTTAGCTTAAAACTAAGCTTAGAAGATCATGTCGATCTCCGTTTCTTCTTAAACCCAAGTAAAGGTCAAGAAGTATCAAAAAAACGAATAATTTTTATATTAACAACCTCATCAATATTGATAACCTAATAATATAAAAAAACCATATAAAACAATGAATCTTTAGAATATAAATACCGATGAAAATTAAAAAAATCAAACCAATAATAAATATGATATAACATTAACATCAAACGTTTCAAACATTCTAAGGAGTCTATAAGGTAATTTCTCTAACCGTCAACTACTTCATAAGTCTATAAATGATATATAAGGGATCGAAACCTTTTTTTTCAGTTGTACTTTTAATCCCCACATTTTCAATTCAAATACGAAAAATAAATCAACATGTTATTAACTTGCCTATAATTACTACCAATAGTTTACTAATCTTACAATCAAATAATATCATCTATTTCTTTGATCTTCATATCGAAGATATCTTTAATGTCATAACATTTAAGTAACATAATTACTACCATATTTATATAAATTATACAATATCGTTAATACCCTATCATTTATAAACCAATCTAAATGGAATTATCAACATCAACATCCAAACGACCTGATACAAATATTTCCATTAAACATAAACAAATCTATTCTCATTTAATTGAATCCTTATCACAATTTTATCATAAATCACAACACATATATATACTCATAATGACAACATAACCATAAATCAACATCAATAAATTAATAACATTTTGTTATCAAACGCAACATCCCAATCATCAATAGAAAACAACCTTCATCTCCTTCCTCTTTATTCATACCCAATCCCAATACCATCGATTAATAAAGATATTTCAATTTCTAGTTATAACATCTCCATTTTGGATCTAATCAAACACATCATGTACCACTATTATCAGACAATATAAACAAACGTTAATAAAACATACCATTGATAAATTATCATCAAACCTCAACATCCTAGTTAAACAACGACCAAGCAACATCAAACATAACTGTAATTCAAACATATTGAAACAAAGCAAATAACAGATATTAACATTGATAAAAACTCCAATAAAATATTTATATTTACCCTATCTTATTACGATCAAGGAAATTATAATCAAGAAAAATTACTCTATACGACAACATTATGCTTGTTGTTTTATATTTAAACACAAATATTGAATTATAACAACTACTATCGAACGATTTAATATAAACATTTATAGCTTCAATGATATAACTAGTTCAATGATGAACGGAACTAATAGTCAAACACTCGCATCATTATAAAATGATTAATCGCTTCAAACTACCAATTTATAAAAAATAAAATTAATTAAACCAAATCAAACAACGACAACACAACATCCTCGATGTTAGTCATTAATCATTTTAAACAATAAAACCATCAACAAAGGTAATCCTATACATAATAAGAACAACATGATAAAATCATTTAATCTCATAACGTTGGTATTATTATAGACAGATACTAAACAAAACAACCTATAACATCGAATAAAATATATATATCCTATCTTTTACGTTGTTACCAACATTCAATTGCCAAGATAGAACTATTAAAATATATCGTAAATAATCAAGTTACAAATTATAAATCAAGTAAGTATACATTGGATTGTATACATCATCATGATGTTTAACCGAATCATAAAACAACTATTATAACCACCTATGTTAAAACAAATAACTTATAACGAATTAGTTAAATAATATCTACATTTATGAATATCTACATTTATATATCAAAAAATCCATCAACCATAATACAACTTACCGAACATAAACATCACAAAATCTCATTATTAATATCAACACAAACCATAATTCAAACGCATATTATTTCATGCATTAACTAAACAACCTATATTAAACAGGATATAATATAGAGAATAATTCCATTTAAATTCTATCATTACAACAACAAAACAAATCCAGATTTAATTAAACAAGAAATTATATAATCATTCTTATATATATTAACCAATTACACTTAAATCACCAACTAATACTAATAATAAACCAAAACACATGACATCATCGGTACTAAATCAAACACTAACTAATAGAAATGAACAACGGCTATTACCAATGATAAAATTAAACATTAAAAACCAAACACCCATGTAAATATTATAAATCTAATTACATATTGTTATATTTTTGTTACTTAATCAAGTTGTTTTAATTTCAAACAAGTTAAATCAATAGTATAAATATATCAGATGTAAGAATAATTATAGACCATCAATTATTAATTGCAACAAATGCATAATACAACAACCTATCGGTTATATTTAACTTAATAAAACACATATATTTATATCGTCAATAATAAAATCCAGCATCACGATATAATTTAATTCTTCCATGTACTAAATAAATTGTAATTAATAAGTAATATAAATTAAATGTTTAATTAAGACTGATTACTTGTTGTTATCTTGTTATCAGCCATCAATAGAAAACCATTAACATTATACATAGTATCAAAATAATTAATCAACATCCAATTAGACAACATAGATATTAATTATTGATATTTTTCAGATGTAAGAGATGTCTTAATCGATTCTCTTTAATTATAACCAACATGTTACTAGTAATTGTTAAACAGAATTAAATTAACCTATGAAAATATAGAACTAAAATAAAGAAATAATCTCAATGCTTTGAACATTGTAATCGATTTATAACATAGCCAACTAATCATTAAGAGTTATTATGAATAACTAACTATTTTATTAATCCAAGTCATACAACATACCCACATAGTCAACTTTCATCGATTAAATTCTATCTTTAAAAACAAATACTTTTATTAGTTATTAACAAATATTAATATCATAAACATAAATCTAAAACCTACTACATCATGATACTAATAATATATTCTTACTACCACAGATTCATCATCTAAACATAAAAACTATTAAACTATAACAAAAAACCTATCAACTAGAAATCAATCACTTCACAATGTTTTTTTT
>NZ_CM008769.1:0-70424 GCF_002774925.1 Candidatus Hodgkinia cicadicola | reverse complement strand
ATTTGGAGTTTGGAAAATCAATAGCAAATACATTTATAAAGTTCTCATCTTCGGAACATAAATGCACTATCAGTACTATCTGATAGATAAATATAATTTATACATCATATTCATAAGACCAAACGTTGGACCAAAAATGTTAATAAATCAAATAGGAACTTTACTTACTGATGAACATATGCAGATTATTGAGTTAATGTCGATGAAATACGAAGAAAACGAAATAATGGCTTTAAAGAACTATGTTTTGGCATCTGTTTTAGAGGTTAAACATTACACAGATACACTGTTTAGTTTTAGAACAAAAAGATCGAAGAAGATTAGATTCAAATCTGGTGGATGTGTAACAATGGGATTGATAATTAGAGGTAAATTGGTATTCAGGAACTATTATGTATGCAGTCCGACATGGGATAACAAGTTAGAATTTTATTCAATGGTAGTACCGAATGGTTTGTTTACATCGTTTCTAAAGATGATTACCACTAGAAGTTCGGTCATAATTATGAAGAAAATGAAGAACGGATTGATTATGAAAGCATTAAGTCCAGGAAAACGTTTGTTCTTGTTGTGTACGGACATCGGAATAGCAGTTGTTAGCAACATAATATCTGAACCTGAAACATATGCCAAGTTCAATGAAGTTATAGTGGTTATGGTTTGTAAATATGTTGGAGAATTACAATACTTTGATGATAAATTGAAACAATTAGCAACAGAACCACAGATTAAACCATATGCAAGGAATAAGTTGAGATTTTATCGAAGTGTAACACACGAACCATATCCTTATTCCGGTGATTTAACATGATTGATAAAATCTGGAACACTTATAGCTGACTTAATGACATATACTTTTGATAAGATGGATAGGTTCATGATATGTGGATCACAACAAACAACACTGGATGTTGCAAATCTATTGAAGGTATTGGGATACAATAAAGGTACAGCTAATAACCCACAAGATTTTGCTTATGAAAGACAATTCGTTAATAAGTTAAACAGAGGCGATTAAACTCTGAATCATTTGGTTTGAATTTATGATGATCTACCTTTGAACCAACATCCTTATAAACCATTATGTGGTCTAATGTTAATCGTGAACAAAAAAACAACAGGTGGTTATGATATTTTAAGCGATGAACAGAGGTGTTTGTTGAGGTATTAATCTAATTTGGTTGAATTTAACTATGTCAAGATTTTGTTGTAAATTATTAACACAGATAACGAAGAGATATGTCAACTAAGAAAATATATTCCTCGATAACAGAGATAATTGGTAATACACCGATAGTAAGGTTAAAGAAAATAGAGGAACGGTATAATGTGAAGACACAACTCTATGCTAAACTGGAATATTTGAATCCATTTGGTTCTGTTAAAGATAGAATAACCTTCACTTTGATACAGAATGCTTGAAAGAAGAACAATTACAATAGAAATACCATTATAGTTGGAATAAATTTTGGAGATATAAGTATCAGCATTGCATCGATTGCTGCCAGTAAAGGTTTGAAATGTGTGATAGTTGTTTATGGTGATGTTTCGAACAAAGTATTAACCATGTTGGAATTACTGAATGCATTTATTGTGTTTACATCTGACATCGAAGAGGCAATTGAACAAGCAACAACACTTGTTAAAGATTTCAAGTTAGCAGTAATGATTAATCCTTTCGATGATGAGGATTGTGTAAAAGTTCATGAAACAACCACAGCAAAAGAAATACTCGAATCTATAAACGATGTAGATTATTTTGTATCAGGTGTTGATACGGGAGCAACTATCACGGGTGTTGGAAAAGTTCTAAAGAAAATGAATCCTAAAACCGTTGTTGTAGCAGTTGAACCTTGAGAAGCATCAATGTTGTCAGGAAAGAAAGTTCGGTCATGTGAGGTCAAAGGTATGGGCGTTGGATTATTACCAAGAATTTTAAACATCAACATTATCGATTATGTTTTCAGAGTCAAAATCCAAGAAATGATTGAGTATGTCAGATCTTTGTTGTCATCTGAAGGTATTGCAACAGGGTTGACTTCAGGGGCAGCGATATGTGCTGCTGTTAACTTAGGAATTGATGTCAACGATTCCTCCAAGAAAATACTAACAATTCTTCCATCTTCCATCGATAACGACATCCCAATCATTCCATTTGACAACGGTTGCCAACTTGTTGCAACACAGAATCCATCCGTTAGCTACAAACTTATTGCATATTATGTGTTATTCCTATTAGTTCCGAGTGAAATGAAAAAACCAAAACAAACCATCAAAGTAACTCGTTATAGCTGTAAGGTAATCCCAGCAGTTATTCAATTGTTAACATTAAAGTAAAATACCAACAAATAACTTCTTAGTAATAAGATTATTTCTAGGTTCGATAAATATAAACAAATAAGTGTTAAATCAAAAACAACATCAAATCTTATGTTAATTTAAGACTAAAAACATAACAAAATCCCATCAGGCATCGATTAATTTCCATGCCATGATATCGAAATAATCACAACAAATAAACTAAACATTGGGTATAATTGTTAATATTTTGTTGGTTTATTCAATTCATGTTATAATTACAACCATTAATACATCTTGAACAAATCATGAATCATTTGTTAATCTTCGTGTTGTTTCTATTATTCAATTAAATCTTGAACCCATGTTAACAACAGCCAACCTTGATTAAACCCATGAGATAAACACACGTTGTTCGTAACATATTAGTTCATGTTGTTGTAGTCAAGTATCAAACATATTTGTAACGAAACAACCAATATAACATTTGAATAACATGTTAACAAACAGATAGATGTTACCTTAACATCGGAACTTGTTTAAGCATTCACGCAACCATTACCAACGACACATTTGTGCATCGGATTTTATCTCAGTGTTACGATACAACACATAAAACAGAGAGAAACAACCGAAACCTAACCGTTGGATTAAACAAAGTTGATAAATGTTGATCAATTAAAATTCTATATCAATTAAATGACTTGTGATTAAACGTTATAATTAGGTAGTTCGATCCCAATTCGTTATCCCACGTTGAACAACATGCTGTGCCATGTAATGGCCTTCGGTAACAACAAATATTTGATATTAAATTAACTTAACATCTAATTTGTTACAATACGGACAACGATGTGGGATCAGTGATTGCTGCGAATATTCTTTACGTAGGTGTTTGAGGTAATTAACTTAGAAATGTAAAATCACTTGGTGTTTATTGATGGAGTTATCAGGAGGTATAGCTTAAATTGTAAAGTTGTGGTCTTCAAAATCATAGTTACAGGTTCAATTCCTGTTATCTCCGCGATGATGTAAGTGGTCCATGTTACAGCAACAAAGTGATGCCGAAATCAATTGTAATGGTTCGGTTAGATTGATGAAACATGGATAGAGATTATATAAAATTAAGACTTCATGCAAAGGTAGTCAAACCAAATCCGGCTATAAACGTTGTTCTTGGACCAAAAAAGATAAACGTTCATGAGTTTTGTAAGCGATTCAATGAACTAACAAATAGTAACAACCGTTCAGAGGTGTTATGTGTTAAGGTTTACCTTTATTCTGATAAAAGTTATGATATTGTGATCGGTAACCCCCAATTACTTGTTTAATCAAAAGACTCTTATCACTTGTGGGGGGTTCAAACGAACCAAGCAAGAACATAATTGGTAAAGTTAATAAACAACAAGTTTTAAAATTAATAAAAACAAAACAAAATGATATAAATACATTTAGAACAAAGTATGCATTTAAACTGATATTGGGTAGTTTAAAATCAATGGGAATTGGTATTGGTAACTAGTATAAATAAATTTGATTTTGAATACTCCATTCTAACGAACTTTAAATCATTTATTGTTATTACTTCAGATAACATCGATCACAACTCATTTTATCGATTCAAACGACAACTTTATCCATTTAATTCACTTCTAATTAAGATTAAGAACTCACATTCGAAGATTTTATTAAACAAGGTAATAAATAACATCGGAGATTTAAGTTTACCGAACATTATCAATGAAAGCTGCATGTTTATAGTATTTGACGAATTAACCTTCGAACTATGGCATGTAATTAACAACTTTATTAAACTTTACCATCTTAACTTATTACTATTTATTTCTAGGAACGTTGTTATAGACAAACAAAATCTAACTATACTTACAGATTATGGTAACAACAAGGTTCTAAGAGATTATTTTATCCAACAATTGAAACAAGTCTTTGTACGATTTACATCGGGTCTTAAACATGTACCATGAGATCTTTGTAATGCACTGAAATCTGGAACAAATTATAAATAATAACAAAAAAACAATTACTCGATAATAATCACAACTTAAACAGATATTGAATTAATAATAGTGTTGATGTTGTTGTTAAAACCATGACATGTTGTAACTTCGGTTCAATGAACACAACAAAATCATGACAACCTTGTTTAAGATAGAGATAATAATATCGGTTGAATAAATATCGAAGAAAACAACACAAATATTATCATAAAGACCAACATGTTCATCAAAAACCAGATCCCAAGATATCCAATTACAACGTTGCTGATCCATTGAATCACTCCGACCATCACATTTCCAACTACTTCCATCAAATAACATCCGTACAGTATAAACTAATAACAAAACACATCAGAAACAACATACTATTGAAGCAACATGATGTTGGTTAGTTCTAACATTAATTAAATAAACTAGAATGTTGGATTAATCCCAATATTTTGGGCATGAACGTTGTGAGTTAACAAAACAGTTAACAGATCTCATTCCATCACATTCCATTCATGTTTCATTGATAACTTGATCATGATGTATACAATTTATTCGTATTAGATAAGATATTAATAGAACTAATCTTTTAATGGAACGTTTATCCCCGATCATAATTCATGACAACCTGTCAAAAACCCAACTCGTTCCTCCAATGGTCATCATCTTGATCTATGAGTTAATGTATTCAATTCTAACCATTATCTTAAGTACAACTTCGTTGTTTCCAACGTTCCATCAATCGATCAATATTCCGATACATTCATGTAAACATCTAATTGTAACATCTCCAACGACCCAATGTTATTTAAACCCAACATGTTTACAACGGTCCGATTACAACGTTGTCACATAATTGTTAACAGATTTTGTGTTTACATCCAATGGTTAATCCGATTAACCTCAATCGTTGTTAACAAAACCAACATAATTGTTTAATTAAAAATTTATTCACTCAACCGATAATAGACCTCATTTCGTTGTTCCAATATAATCTTCATAACCAACATATATATATATACAAATATTCGGATATATTGATAAGTACATAAGCTGTAGATTTAGATAAGCCAACGTTGTTATTAGTGCCAATGTTGTACATGTTTGTTATGACATCTATGGTTCGTTGTGGTTAATAATACTAAACGATGTGAAATTAAACATTAGCATGTTTGGGTAATTGAATAGAGAACGGATGTTTTAAGTTCAAATGGAACCGATCCCAACTTCAATCCGAATCATCCTCAGATATCTACCACTACCAAATGATTTTGTAACAACGTTTGGTTCAGTTTTTTTGTTTCAATTTAATCAAGTTATTTATGTTTGATGGTTAAACAAATATTGATTTTAATTAATGTTACTATTTCATCGTACGAAACATGCCATCTGAAGCATCGGAACTACATCCATCAAAGTGATTAACTCAACCCTGAAGTCTTCGAAACAACAAGCGGTCAATCAAACCAACCAGTGTTAAATATAATTCTTCTATCAAACTCAACACCAACTAACAAAACCATAATACCCTTAATACATACCTCTTTTTTGTTGATATGTTATTGTAAACATATACCTGTTTTTAACAAAAAAACCAATGACATACATGTTCAATGTTAAAGGTAATTACCATTATGAACTACTACCTTGTTGAAACCAACACATGGTATAATCGAACTTATTAACGTTGTCATCGATAGATTGATAAAGTATTAACAACAAAATTTTGTTTAAAAGTGGCCTCGGTTGTTGGCATTAAGTAACAAAACTTGAGTTGTAAATTGACATCAATATCCTGACCATGATTTATTTATTATTTCTATATAGTTAAGTCATATATCACGGGGTCATCTGCGTTGTTATAACCAAATCATTCTTTTATTTTAAGTTAAAATTACATAAATAAATCAACAACAACAAAAACATGTTTATCCTTCATTCTAATATCCGCCTTGTTTCATCATTCACATCGATATCGTGTTAACCATGGTGTTACAAATCTGTCAATAACAAAAGTTAAACCAAGATCAATTAATTATCCCAAACCGCTAACAAAAACCAACCTCAACAAGTAGCAATAACATTTACCATCTTGTTGTTTGATGAATCAGAGACTGTGTTCGGAACAACGTTCCATGTTATTGACCAAAATAATTGACATTCATTAGATCGGCATTAACAACAAGCCATTGATAACCCACAACAACATGACAATGTCTATACGTTGTTAATAGGTATTGTCACAGGTTGTTTATGGTTTTTGTTTTGATTCAATTGGTTGTATAACGAATTAAATTATTACAACAGGACCATAAGGATAATATCTTCAAATTGATCCAAGATCTTGATTCACATGTACGACGAAATCAATGATTCGATACACATGCATGGTTCGTTGCCAACAAAATGTGGATGTTAACTCTATTAAAACCAACAAAATGACTTAATTGGACACAAGAATGATGTCACTGATAATATCGATTGTGATTTACATTTATTACCCCAACTGAACGTTTTTTTGTGTTAAATCGTTGTAATTTTTGTCTTAATGTTACCAAGACCATTATCTTGTTTGATAATTTGTGGTTATTATACTGTTTATACTTAAATCAAAATTTATACCGGATGTAGAGATAATTGTTATGAGATAATGGATGGATCTTGTTGTTAACAAAAAAAACAGGAATAAATCATGATGTTGTTAGTACTTTATGTCATGGTTAAGTTTATCTGTTTCATGCCAACATTTGGTATTAGAAATGATAACAAAATCCACATGAATACTACATTAACTTCGTTTAATTATGAATAAATACCATGTTGTAACATCAACGTTTATCTATATTATTTGTTTAACATAAAGTCTAATATTATACTAAGAATATGTTGTAATTTTGTTGTTAGCGAACGATAAAGATGGATAATAATAAGTTGACTTTGAATGTCGGAAGAAGATGTTGGCATTGTTGTTACATGTGTGTTTTATCGAAACATAATTGAACTAACAACCTCCATTGATTTTAGACTTTCAATGAAACGTTTGCTTATGTTTTGTAATAACATAAAAGAACCAATTATATTTGGTTGTGGGATTACCGATAACGATGTGTTATAAGTCTTAGTAAACAAAACTAAATATGTCATTGATTTATGTAACGTTTTCAGAACAAACGTTTGAACTACCTTTTGTGTTTTAGAATGTGGTGTTAACTTCTAGGTTAAGTTCACTTTGGAGCTGGAACGTTGTATCATCATGGTTAATCTTGAATAGATCTGTTTTACCCAGATCGAACACAACGTTGTAACGAACAACATCCATGTAAGACTTGATACTTCTAGTACGTTGAGATTGGTTTTATAAAAAAGGTTTCAAGTTGGTACAATCTGGTATTGTTATTAGAAGGAATATGATGACTTGTTTGAAGATGGGAATAACACCCATCAGGTTTTTTGTTAGTAATAACCTTCATAAGAAACAAAACAAGGTAGGTATCCATAACGTTATTATGATGGAATGTTTAATGTGGAATTGTTGTGGTTAGAAAGAACCAATTGTCAAGATGAACCAGAAGATAGTTAAACGTGGATGGACTATGTGTTGTGGTTAATCGAATGGAAGTATAGTTGGTGTCGTGGTAATTTGGTTCGGATGTTGGCAACAACATAGATGGAAATTAGATTTAATCGAGATCTATAAATTGATGTTTTAAATCTGAAGATTGGACAACGAAATGTGTTGTCAGGATTGATGTTTGTTGGGATCGAAATGAGATGGAGTTTTGTGATTAGTTCAGTTAATTTAAGTATTGATTGGATAAGTTAAGCGATTAAATGTTTGTATCAAAAGCTGATTAATTCGATTATTGTTAACAAATGTTGTTACCATTTTGTTGTTCATTCCATATGTTTAATTCCAAATATATTTCGATTATAACATAAACAGATTGATCCGGTTGTAAACTTAAGCAGTTAATTATGAATCCGTTTCTGTTTTATTGTAATAACGGAACAAAACAAGTATGTCGTAATGATGTTAACAGGATTTATATGTTGTGAAGTAATTATTAGTTAGTAAACACGGATGACTTCATGGATTTTGTTTCGATGACGGTAACCAACATGATGTTAAAATGTTTAGTGAATAAATGAATATATAAAAAGATAAGATGGTTGTTTTAGTAACATCAAGTGAACAGTTATGGTGTTTGTTCAGTGTAAAAGAATAATATGAACGAAGTAATTCAGATTTGATCTGATTGGTAACAACGACCACATCACTTCAAGCCATGAAGTTTCCATTAAGGTTGTAACTTAAAGCCATGTTTGATCACTTCGTTGTAATTAGATCAACGATAAGTATTAATTTAAGTGTTGGTTTAACATCGGAATTTGAAGTAGTGATCGGATAACTACCTTGAAACATCGAACATCCATGAATGTGTAATGTTATAACAATTTAAACTAATACCGTGATAGCTTACAACGTTGTTCGTTTGTTGTTCAAACAAAATAATCATGTTGTTGGATACGAATGTTTGTTGAATTAAAATTTTGGTAACAGATAGTTTTAGGTTATGATGTAATTGGTGGTTTAAATCGATGATAAAAAATCAACAAGGTGACCGATATAGAAGTTATATAAAAAGAAGTAGTGTCTGATATAAGTGGCAATGTTAGATAATTCGGATTTTTATATGTTCAAGGGAAAGGTATTAAGGTTGAAATTGATAGTTCGATGTCAAATTAATTGTTAACAGATTACTTGAAATCACAGATGGTTTATTGACTTATAATTGTGATCAATAAATATGGAACGTTGGATAAGTGTTAAATTTAGATGGAGGTTGTTGTTTTGTTTAATAAATTATTACAGATATTAAAGAACCAATATCGGATGTTACTTAGATAGAAACATAATATCAGATGTTGGTTTCAGATTCAATCAAGACAACGTTGGTCCACCTAACAACCCATGAATGTGGCACTTCGTTGCAAGATGTGATAGATATAACTGTTGAATTTAATGTAATTAGTGGATATTATTAATTCAATTTATGATTGGTTGTTTGGCTCTAATCGTGATATCCTCTAACATTTGGTAACTTGTCATCGGATGTTATATTAATGAACTTAAAAATCCATAACAAGAATGGAGTTGAATAAACCTGTAACAGATTAACAACATACTAATTAACTTGATGGAAATATCAAAACAATTAACTTACAACAATGACAAAATATATATGGTTTAAGGTTATATTTAAAAAACCAAATGTAAGTGTATCATCAAATATCTCGTTATAAGTTGTTACAACATGTTAGTATTTTTGTTGTGGTTTGATCAGAGATTGGCAGTTCATTGATGGCCGAAACAAAGAAACCAAGTATCAATAGTGTTTAAACATGGTTAAAATAACAAATTCCAATCAATAGCTACTAATCTAATTCATTTATTTCATTTCATATCGATCACATGATTTAAGCAAACCAATGAAATTAATAGTCAACAGAACGTTATTTAATCACCAAATCATCTCAACTATTATATTGAACATTATCATGGCAATTATAACTTACCATCGATATGCATAATCAAACTTACAACCTAGGTTATCCATCCCATCTAATATCATCCGACATATACCCATCATCCATCATTTCTCATTTTGTTGTCAACCTTCTAACACTTATTCATTTATTAACCTGTTACCAACATTGATGTTTCCAACCTTATATAATTTATCACAACCCATCCACTCATCTGCAACAACTACCATGCCAGATTCACTCAACAACATCCATCCTTCATAATCATTACCAACAATTAACATCAATTATACTTCATGTTATCGGTCATTTGTTAATCCATATTTCATCAAAGTTAAATTAATTTGATATCAACACAACTAACGGATAATGCCTACCGATCCTTGGTAATCCTAATTACATCAACAAACAAAATTATAACAACAGATAATGTATCATGGATGTTTTTGTTTTTTCAATCATGTCCATCAATAGAAGACATAATACTTCCAACAATTTTATCAATTCCATCCTCTCATAATAAAACACAAACGTCCACACATTATCACTTAGGTTACGTTCAAACACATATAAATTCTAAGCTTATAATATCAATGTTATGGCTTTATCGTTTATGTGTCTAATGGTTATACCATCAACTCCAAACATCCTTTGACATCCATGACCTAACTACAAACAATTTATTCACAAACTTCCAATCCCATCACAACCGTTATAACCATGTCCATGTTTTAATATCATGTCTAAAATCTATCACCATTCAGGTTGATTCCAACCTTCAAACCATCGATCTAAATTATTAATTACATCCTCCATCGAACATTACTTATAACCGTTGTTAAAACAAACAGAAACACAACGTTGGTCAACAAAATATTCACTAAACACATTTACATCTATACCAGAACCCCGATACAACAACCACATGTTGGATATTATTTATATTACTATTAAACATGTTACAAATAACAACACAGATGTGTGTTTACTTTAATATCAGAAATTAATACCATTCTATCAATCTTGTTGTTTCCGCTTAACAACATTGGATACACTTGATTTGAACAATACTACATGTTGTTGTTTTTCTAATACATTTGAAGTAGTTACCATTAATTTAGTTAACAGCTCACATATGCTTATGATGGTGTTCGGTTTTAACATATAGAACCAAACATGTTGTCAACATCAATCAATTAACAAGATTCATGGTAACCGGATCTTTCAAGTCTTCATACTGATTATACCAAGTTAGAATACAAATAAATGACTAAAAAACATACCATGTTAAAGATCTACGGTTGTTGTTATTTCTTAGCAACTTTGTATGTATAAATGTTAGTTCAAGTTGTAGATAATTCCAATCACTTGTTTTAGTTAAACTATTGGTATCAAACATGTTAAACAAAATGTCATAATGTCATGTTAACATAGAGAGGTTAAAACACAGACATCCCAGATGGTTGTTATTAATGATGTTATAACAAAATCAACTTAATAGCTCAATATTAGTTCGAATGTACCAATCCATGGTGGATTGTGCTGATGGTTAGTGATCCGGATGTGAATAATTGAAGAGATAATTGATTAACCATGAAAACACAAAACAGATAACAACATAATCACATGCCATGACCGTTGTTAAAGTAAACGACCGAACGTTGTGATCGATCGAATTAACACAACAAATAGAACAACATGGTAACAATATTGGGATATAACAACGTTAGTTAATTGGATTAAATCAATGTTATAATTGGTTTGATTAGATGTTGGACGGCATGATAATATCCGTTGTTTTGTTGATTTAACGGTAATGTTTAGTAATTTAACCAAACAAAAAAAAGATGTTATGGTTGATGTTCAACCAAGATCAATGATGTATATTAATCAAACATGTATTAAGGTTTTTAATTAAGAATATTACATCGTGTTTATGTGATGTTAACTGTTTGATTGTTGATCAGATTGATGGATTTAAGTTAATCATAACAAAGATCGGGTAAAGGTACGTTGTTAGTGATCAGTTACTTGTTCGATGAGGTTAGTAATCGATGAATGATGATCGGATATTAAAGATGAACATATTGATGGGTTTAATTTAGATATTAGCAGATAATGGCAAGGAAGAATTGAGATGATTGGTAACAATTGGACTGTAATTTAACCTTAGATTTTGGATTAAACTATTACAATATACATCTAGCCGTTCGTTTTAACAACATCCACCATCAAGTTAATTTACTTAAGATTTATATTAACTAACATCTTGTTAACATTAGATATTGGAGGTAATAAATCACATGGAACGATGTGGCCATTGATCAAGAATTTGTTCGTTGGTTTTATATTAATTTGTTCAAA
This sequence comes from Candidatus Hodgkinia cicadicola, assembly GCF_002774925.1. NCBI lineage: Bacteria > Pseudomonadati > Pseudomonadota > Alphaproteobacteria > Hyphomicrobiales > Candidatus Hodgkinia > Candidatus Hodgkinia cicadicola. Next base: position 58,209 of record NZ_CM008769.1, on the reverse strand, counting down.
CGTAAACGTTATGTCTCATACTAACAAAATTATAGTTAGATAAGTTCCATTCTAACATCATTAACTCAAATGTTGTTGTTTTTAATCATAGTGAATACTTCTCGTTTAAAAAATGTAAATAACTTATGCTTACCTTGTTGTTAATTCCCATCTTGTTGTTAAACAACGTGTTGTTGATCGTGACACCGATGATTTGATTAGGTTGTTGTTACTTAATGTAAATTAATACATAAATAAAGATCTATGGCTAATAGGTTTAATGTTAATTAATTCAACCTTGATAACATGTTGTTAGTTCATGGATCAATGGAAGTGGCAGAGGTTTTGGTTATAATTATCAAGTAATTGATCGAACGTTTACAACAAGTACATGTTTTAATTGACTACAATCCAAGGTAAACATGTTAGAGGGTTAAACTTTGTTCATAATATCGAGTCTATTGTTCGATGTTTGTGTAATAAGTAATATGTTGGGTATGGATATGGGTATAATAAAGAGTTTAGAACAACGAAGTAACAAAATCATTCATGTTGTATGCTCATTTGATAAAGGTTGATAATATAATAGCAGGTTAGTTGGTATGCAGGATGGTGTGTTCATAACGATTAGGTTTAAGTTTTAACACTAGACATCATGGTCATAAATATTGATAAGAATAACCACTGATGTAACCGTGCTTGGATTTTGTTAATGAACAGACAAATGGTTGTTTTTGGTAGTAATTATTAGCTTATACTTTAAGATTTATGATTAACATTTAGATGGTAACAAACGATATCAAAGTCTACTCCGAACGAGGATCATTGTTATTAATCTCATCGTTCAGATAACAAAATATTAAACAAAACAAGTGTTATTTTGAGTTATATTGTTAGGAGGATGTACGAGGATGATAACAACATCATTTTATATAAACGATTATCTACTTTATGTTTACCATATTTTGGTTGTGTTAAATGTTTAAACAACAGTTTGTCATATAAAAATTACAATGGAATAAGTTTAACAATGGTTCATAGATTGGATTATGGAACTTGTGGATTGATGGTTGCAACCAAAGTTAAAGATGTAAATTTATCTAATCAATTTTGATTTAAAACAATGGAAAAGATGTATAAACTTCTCTGTTTTTCTAAAAGTTATAAAACTTCATCATGTTGTTGTTTTAACAATACTTCAGTTTTAATCTTGGATAAGTTAAAGCTTTACATGGTTGATTGTAAACTAATTGTTGGGAAACGACATCAAATTAGACTACAAACTCGATGCGTTGTAGGTGACAAGATGTACAGCTATAAGTTATATCCAAAAGTTTATTGAGATATATTATGATCATCGATTGAACATCCGGTCTTAACATCATGCTTAATCAGCTATGAGATAACCGAAACTAAACGAATTATTTGTGTTGAAACAAAACCATCACAGATTTCTCGTTACATATTAATCCTCTTCTTAAAGTTGTAGTTAATCAACTGATAATCCATAATACAATAAAGTATTAATCCGTTCGGATAAGAACTATCCATTAACTAATTAACAATCTGATAACTTAAATAACAAAACCATGGCAACGTTCAGATGGTTATAATTCTCGATTAAAACAGACATTCATGACCTCGTTTGTCATTATTTTGTTGTTCAAAGAAGTTATATTGATGTAATTAATTAATAACGATCAGTTTACCCATGGTAATAATGGGTTGTTATAATCATTACAACCAAGATTTATATTGATAGAGTTGCTTTGATATATCGTTGAAATTATCAAGGTAATGATCATAGATTTAACTCGTTGTATAAGTTACCCATGTACGTTGGAAATCAATTGTTTAACAAGATCCATGGTTCCATCTATGGTGATTACTTTTAACAACCAGATCATGATGGTTTTCTTGTTTTTAATGATCGGTAACAGGATCAGCTCATCATCATTGGTAGTTGAATTGTTACTTCGATCTAACGAAACAACGAAACAATAATGGTATCCTTGTGGTCATATTAAACAATCCATCATTTGGTTATACATATATTTTTTGGATTAAAACAACACCCACAACGAAGACACAATTGAATTACCACATTTTCATGTTAATAACTGGTTGTTAACACAACAAATACCAACTATTTTCTTCTTGGATTTTTGTTATCGAATAAATATTGATGAAAGAATATCGAGTTAATTTAATACTCATTTAAACTGATCATGAATAAACCAACGTTGTTAATCTAGATATCGTTACAAAAACAAACAAGGTCCGAACATGTTGTTAGTAACCTTACCATTTAAAACAATAATGTTAATGCTTTGATGGTTAGTTCCAATATTTAATACGAAATATCCGATGATTACCATCCTGTTCATTCCAACGTTGTCAACATTTTGTTGAAGGTTCATGTTTGTTTGATACATCCCAACCCATGATCCTTGGGATTTTGTTTATCAGTACCAGTTCGTCATGAACGTAACATGTACATTAGGATCTGAATCACAAGAAATAAACGAAACATAGTTAATGAAATCATCTAAACAGACGTTGTTTGTTAACGCTACAACGTTGTGTTGGAATAGCTATAAATTTAATATAATTTGAATGTGTTTGATTTGTTAATAACAAAGTGATGTGTATAATTGATCTTGGTAAAACAACCATAGCATAAACGTAGAATAAACATCTCATTATCAAATATTAATAGTCTTATTTAGATTATAAACAACGAGATTCCAACGACCATGAACATTTCTATCAACAATTTACACATATAAACGATTATAAGTCACTTTTATAACTTAATTGTTTCCTATTACTTAAATCAATCAAGTAAAATAGATCAAATTAACCACATCGTTTGTCAACGTATTCACCAACTAACAACATGCTAACAGCAATAACTTGTACAAGTTCTATGTCCGATCGTGTGCTTGGTTCTTTGTTCTATTTAAACAAAACATAAACACCAAAAGTTCAATTGATTTAATTCGGTTGAGATGTAACAGAGATTTATTCATTGAATTCATCAGCTTTCTTCCATTAACACCTTTCAATCAAACAAAATAATATAACGGAATGTGTTCTATAAATTTTGTTGTTTAATCTTAGAATTAATTTAGATATAGTTAATGAGAACAATTTGGTTTTATACACACAACTCAAAACACCTACGTTCGTGTAAGTTGTGTTTGACACCACTGTTAACAGAACTAAACCCATCAATTTAACATGAATGAAAATCAATCTCCACTGTCATAGATGTTTTAAACCACAACCAAGGAAAATCCTATCTGGTCTTCTTGTACCGATAATAGCATCAACGAAATCATAATCATAAACAGATATTGTTTGATTTAAACATTTAGAATTATAAACCAACGATTTTATCCGTTGTGAATTAATGTCGATGCAAACAACATAACTTCTGTTGTATTTCTTGTGTTCCAGACTTATAAAACCACATCCCGAACCTATATCTCACAACACTTCTCCATGTTTTAACAACCCTAATATTATGGTCCTAATAATCTTCTTTGAATGGGTGTTCCAGTTCCTCAATCCGTTGTTCAATCTAACATCAAAATAATTATCGAACAACACCATGGTACTTAGATAACTACCAGTCAGGATGTTGTTACTCAGATGATGGTTACAACACTTATAACAATTTGTATTAATAATACAATATCGGCTTGTTCCAACCTTTGGTCTCGGAAAACAGTTCATTCCCATTAACACATTCAGTGTGTTTTCACATCCAATTAATCCAGTTTTATTCAATAGTGTCTTAACATGAGTAACACCTACAACATAGTAGAAGTCTTCTTTGAAAGTAATTATTTTATTCGTACTTCTATATCATGGGTTGGTATTAATATCAATAATTACTATGTTGAAACCATCTTGTCCAACACAACATACAACGTTGTAAAGTCTATGTTTTCATTTATGAGATTTAGTTCTGAACGGAACAAACATGCAAGTGTTACATCCTAATATTAGTCTTGACATTGATAAAATCTTAATATATCGAAAGATATTGTTCTTGTTACAAGGAAATGAAAATGTTAACACTGTTGATTTAAATTATGTAGGATTTGTTACATCGATTTAATCGTATGGTCTCATCAATTACATTTAGATGACAACTTCAATGGATACAACACTGGGTTCGATCCAACCTTGTTAACTGACATATTGTGTAAATGTTAATAACATTTTGTTCGGATTTTGTTATGAAGTGGGATGTTAACCAACGGTTGTAGCCATATGTTTTGGTTCCAATGTTTAATTCATGTCAACTAGTTGTTAAAATTTAAGTTGGTTCACATGATAACAGATAACGGTTAGTTCTGAGATCTTGGTCGTTGTTATCAGCAATAAAATTTAGTCAACCATATGCTTCATTCGATCATGGGTAATTATTCAAAGAAAATTATATGTTGTCAATGGAATTTAATACAAGATGTTTGATGATGTATTAACCGATATTCGATTTTAATTGTGTTAACAATAATTGAAGTTAATTGTTATAACAACGAATATGTATAACACCGAAGAGAATTGGTTTATTATACCCAAGGATGGTGTTGTTTATTGAATTATATATCTTTAATTATACATTATCTTCGGTACAACATCCATATAAATTAATATTTCATGAACCTTGATTAAACAACCAACTACAAAATGTCATACATGTTTGTGTTTGGACTAATAGGTTTATTTAATTGCGGTATAGGATAAATGGATCAACAACCGCCAGTAATAACAGATCTGGAATTGTTAATCGTTCATCATGGACATGGTGTGTTGGTCTATTCAAATTCTTACAACAAAGTAATAACAATTGAGAGATGGTGTTAACCTTTTTTTTGGAATCCAACGTTAATGCAAACCGTTTTATAAACAACACAGTAAGTTTAAATTCAACTAATGGACTCAGATCATTGAAAGCTCATAATCGATAGTACTTAAGACATCAATGTTTATCATTTTTTCGTTGTTGTAGTACCAGGATTTAAATAGTTCATTGATGTTTGATTTGATGGATCGGAATATCATTCAGGATAAATTAAAAGGTTACCATCAATGACAATTATAATAAGATGATTTAGTTCATAGTTCCATCAATTGACAATGTTATAAGTCCATTTACATCTTCTAATCTTTGGTTCTTAGATATAACCGTTGTTATGTTATTTCGTTGTTATGGTCGGATGTTGTTATTGGTTTTATTTAAACAAAAACTATTTAAACTTAATAAATATTAGCCGTTAACTGATGTTGATGATGGTATGGTATGGAAGTAAGATCAAGTTATAAGTTATGATAAGGATAGTTGTGGTAATCGATAAGTTGGTCTCATTAGAAGACATATAATGGAAGAATATATTTAATATTTTGTTGCCATGTTGTGTGTTTTTAACCATTATTCAAACAGATCGTTTAAACAACGATTTAACATCTTATATTACCATCATACAATTATTCTGTTGGTTAACATCGGATGCACTTACAACGTTGGATTGATCAATGCGGTAGTTTAAATCCGGAATTATCAGGTTGAATGTTGTTGATTAGAAGTTAGTGATAAACAAGAATAGAGATTTATATAATAGAACAAAAAACGTTACAACGTTTGGATGTTTGTTATATAAGTTTAGTTTTCAATGTACTTAAACAAGTATATGTTAATTATGTCTAAATGTTGGATGTTTTAATCGAATACTTGATGAGATCAACGATTATAGGATGATCATCTACTTGTTGTTAACATTGATTGTAATGTCATGATCTTATCAGATTGATCGATATAAATTATAACAATTCAGACATGTACAACGTTGGTAACATAACATTGTTAGAAGTGTTTTATCGATATAGTTTGATCGGTATTTCTTTCCATTGAAGAACCGTTGTTTGATTTCAATGTGTTTAATGGATAGTGATGAATTGAACCAATGATGAAACGAATTAACATCTTGGATTATGTAACAAAAAAAAGGTTGTAAAAGGAGATGTAGAAACAGCTTACTTTGTTGTTAAAACCATTTATCATGATATCAGTCATCAAGTTTAAATCAATATGTACAAGAAACTATCTTTTGGTTTTATTAAATAAGGTTTAAGTTAAATCAGATAAGTTCGAACCAACCGTTGTCCATTATTCGAAGATCGGAAGATGTTAACAGGTCAATTGATATCGTTAACTCAAGAATATGGCTCAATCTTGTTATCAGCATTGGGGTAATGGGATTGATTGGGTTCGATGTTGATCTTATTGGATGTTAATATCAGATAAATGATGTTTGTTTGTTAATCTATAAGAATTATATAGTTACAATCCGAGGATAATGTCAGTGGCATGATGTTAGTATCGATTACAGATTATAACAACACGGAGTTAAATGAAAATGATATCTTAAGTTATTAGTGTTGTGGTTCAATGAGTAAACATGTCGAATATGGGTTGTTGGAAAGATCTAAGATCATAATTGTTTTGTTGTTGTGTTTGAACAACAGGTAGGTACCGATGATATCTGACTATGATTTGTATAATATTGGTTAAACATATCAAAGTGGATGTGATATTCTTAGTCATAATTATAGACATACTTAACAAGATGATAATCAGAACATCGGAACAATGATTAGTTTTTATGATATACCAAATTCTCTATTAAAATGATCAATGACTTGTTGTTTTCTTGTGTTATATCGGTTGTTCTTGGATAACATTTGTTATTAGGATATAAAACAGGATAACAAATGATGAAGATATGATATATTTGTTCAACAAGACATCATCCTTGTTGTTCGAATTTAACCAACATACATAAGTTCAGAGCTGTATCCGTTGCAGTTATTACAGTAGTCTCTTAAACTATTGGTTGTAAGTAACAGAATTTTGTTGTCATTGATGTTATATGTTCATAATTACAATCAGTTGTACATTTCATTATTAGTTCAATTAAGTTCATAAAAACCATCTTTCATTCAAAACAACAACGGCCATCTTGATGTTTCGAACACATGAACTTCATGGTAAAACAAAACATGTTCAACAACATTATTAAATATATTTCTTACATGATTTAATTCATCTTAAGGAACCGAAGACATCATATTAACATTGATGTTTTACAACGTTATCAATGATCAGATTGGGCAGATCTGATAGTAATATTTTAACAACAAACCATTAAGCCATCATCGTTTCATCCATCCGATGATCGATGTTTTCTTTAATATAACCTAATAATATGTTACATCGGAAGGTTATAACAACATATACAACGAATAACATTGACAACTATTTCCTGATTTTGTTCCAACAACCATGCATAATGTCAACTTGTTGTTGTAATCCATCATCTGTTCTGGTTGTTTTAATTGTTAATAGCCATTGATCAACGAATCCCATCGTTTATTTACACCGATACTAAACCCTAAACATCATACTGGTTGTTATAACAACCTCTTCCATCGATTAAATTATATTACCAACATCATCTCGTTTAATCAAACGCCAACAGCATGTTGTTGTTTATTCCTGAACTATAGTTACAACGTTGTTAACAGAAACCACCATGATCAAAACATGCCTACAAAACATTAACACTACAACCAAACTTAGATTACGTTCCCAATCATAATTGGTAATAACAAACCAATCGAACTATATTCCCAATGAACATATTGTATTAATCTGCTGATTATATCCGAATAAATTAATCCCATGGACGTTGTTAAACTTCTAATATTTAGTTGTATAGAATTAACATTAATTGTAACTTATTACACTAAAATTCAGACACCACTGTCATGTGTTAATGTTCATGCCATTCGAACTAACAACGGTTGTAATGAAATTGTTGTAACAAAACCAATCAGTATTGTAAGATAAACACTTATTTATTCCATTAATCTGATTAATATATTACCAAAGTAACAGTTCAACATGTTATTAATATAGTGATATATTTGTTGACAAAACGAACATCAATCTATGTTAACAACAAAATGTCATAGTTAATTCCTGATTAATCTTAACAATCCTGTTGTCATGAAATTATTAAAAATGTAACTACAATTTAATTCAGTATTATTCATTAAACAACACAGATCATAGTTTCGATAGCCAACGTTCTGATGCCGATGTAATCATCATCATTGGGTTTCATTAAATCAGTGTAATTATTTAAAACAATTAACCTACTAATGACTTGTTACTTCGTTGTTTCGGTGATCCTTTATCGACCATGTTGTTAACGTTGTTCAGCCATCAGATCAAAGATGTACAACGTTCAGTAAAGACTAAACAGTTCGATTGTTGTAATTAAATCCAATGGAACCAACATTCGAGATAGTGAAACCCATTAAGTCTATTAATTTCTATCAAACAATTCGGTCTGTGTTTGTTGTTCTATCGAGGTGGATGTTGAATGAGATTGGTTAATATATCCGGATTAAGTGATCGGTAATATGTGTGTTGTCAGATGATTTAGATTTGATAATGAAAAGACCATCAGGTTTATTGATGTAGTATGTTGATCTAATTGGTTAAAATATTTGTATACAACGATATAAATAGATCTTAACTTACATTAAACCGAATTATGTTACAACAAATATGACCGCGATATGGCTTAATGTTTGGAACAACAACATGTTGTCATCGGATGTATTGATTTCGGATACAACATGGCATATAATAGTCTTATCAGTGCATATAATAACATGTGTTAACATGATATAAAAAATGTAAAGACATAATCAGAGTTGATAGGTTAACAACAATGAATGATAATGATATTAACTATGAATTGATCTAAACGTTGTAAGAGGCTAACGATTATTATTTGTGTTTTTGTTGTTGTTATTCCGATATATAATTCAATGTTAACATACTGTCAATATAGTTACTGGATCAGTAACAATGATGGTTCGTTGTTTTGTTGTTGTTATGTTAACAAAGATCATTGATAATTTGATGTTAAGACAGGCCGATTGGTTGCTTGGATGTTGGAACATACCAGATGATATTGATGGTTAAATGTAGGTTCACAGATAGGTATAATACTTGTTTATTGAAGCTTAACCATGACCGATGATGAGGTTAAATACTGTTCATAACATTGATATTACGTTGTTTAGATTGATGTTGAAGGTTGGCTTATAACAACCGAATGATGATAAATGAGGTCGGTATTGATTAAAACAAAAAACATCAATAAGAACCATGTGAATAATTTGTTTTTAACATTTTTTGTGTTGGTCACTTGTTGGATGGTTTATTATGTTTGGGTTGCCAACGTTTGAAGATAACTGTTAAGAGATCTTAGGTGTTGCCAATGAATTAAGTTATGAGTTAATTGGTATGTGATGGATTATTTGGTTAAACATAGGGTAATTACAGATCATTATGTTGTTGGCTTGTTGATTATGGTTAAAACTATCAATGGCTATGTCTGGTTGGTAATAATTTATGATTTACAAATGATATTGACCAATGGTTCGGTATTTGTTATTAATTTAACATTTAACTAACAATTGATGTGAGGGTTGTTAACAGGAATCCAACGGTTCACAACGTTTGGTCCACTTTTGGTAATTAATTTGTTATTAAAACCTATAAATAAGTGAACAATCCATGAACGTTGTACCTAATAGATAAATCAATTAAAATCAGCTAATAATATGCTTATTATTTGAATTACAAGATCATAAAACCAAACAAATGTTGTTCAACCATGAATTCCTGCTATAATAAAACATGTTTATCATTCTGTTTACATTTGAATCAAATACAGAATGTCATGATCATAATTGGTGTTTCTTTTGATATAAATTAACACAACATCCCATCTATAAGATCGGGTTATCTGTGTTGTTGTTTAACTTTAATTTGTAACATGTTGGTTCTGATTGAATAGAAGTGACATCATGTGTATGTTATCAACGAGATATAATGTAGACTTAAACGATGTATGGTATAATTTAACATAATATTTATGGTTAACTATTAACATAATTTCTGGTAAAACATAGTGAACACCATTGGTTTTATGTTAAGTTTATAACTTATCGGTAACAACGTTGGGTATAAGTCTCTATTGAATTAATTGATTATCATTGGTATTATCACGATAAGAGAAACCAATGGTCATAAGTTTTGTGATTTAACTGGATGTTGGCTTCGGTTTGTTAACAATTACAATTAAATAATGATGGGAAAACATGGCGGTGATACGTTGTGAATCGATGGTCTTTGGTTCCATGGTCATGATTTGGAAATAATAAATGCATAACAGTAGGTATGGGGTCGATTGGAGAAGGTTTATCAAATGAATATTGATCAGCAATGTTGTTTGTGAAGTTACGAATAATAGTAACAACCAATGATAAATGTGTTTATAAATTAATATAAATCAAATAACATGTTTGATGTCTGGATTTTGTTGAAATAGTTGTAGTATTAATAGCTCGATTGTGACGATGGGTTGTAGACTAATCAAAGGCTTGATTTGTTCGTTTGTGTTTGAATGTTGTGTAATAACATGTGATGGATTTAATATTTCTTAATTGGATTAACACTTATATATACCAAAGATAGAGGTTCAATGATCTAACGATTAGTTACCTGTCATCAGGTTGTATCATTACCTTGTTTGATGTGGCGGTTGTTTAATACAATGTTGATAGAATAGGTTATAACAAGATAGTAGTTATGGTGATAGTTGATGGTTGGTTTTGGTTGTGATGTTGAAATGAATTGATCTTGATGTTCGAATTAAAACAATTATCATGTACATTAGTTGGTTGTTCGTCGTGTTTGTTGGTATAATCTAGATACTAATCCATACTAAATTTATATATCAGAGTTATGGTTCATGTTGTTATGGGTAAAACGTTGTCATTGTTCTTAACATTATACCGATTTATTTCAGTCATATTCAACATATTGTTTGGTTTAATTTTAACAACTTAAGTTTATAACTAATTTGATTACAACATTGGGTTAACATTGACAACACATCAATGTTTGGATGTTGAATTTGAACATGTAACCAAATGTTGTGGTGTTATTGGTGTAAAGAATAAAGATGTTTGATTAGTAAACATGGAGATAAAGTTGAACAATGATGGAATTATGAAACAAAGTATGAACTGGTTATTTTGTTGTTGTTAATTTGTTTAATGTAAGGTAATTAAGGTTGGTTGATAAGATTTGTTGCTATGAGATAGATCTTATTGTTGGACAACGTTGTAATCAAAGTATTGATTCGATGGTAACAAACACTGCTGGTTTTGTTATTGATGATAATTTAATAAATGGATTCGATTGTATAGAGATAACATAATAACAGGTATTTATATAATGTTGGGTAACATCATTGGGGATAGGAACAAACGAACCAAATAATCATGTTAATAGATGGTAAGATGGTCATTAATGGGTAATAATCAATGGTATTTTAACAAATGTTACCCATGTGTTGTATCGTTTTACTCAGTTAAATCAAATTTAATTTAATAACTAATGTTAGAGGATGTTATTATGGTTGATAGATAATTTATTATCATTTGAACAACAAGATAACAACCAACCATGACATTATGTTATCAACTGATTAATTTAACAATTTAAACGAAGTGATTATAACAACAGGCCGTTGTTTCTTGCATTAAATATACAACATCTAGTAATAAATTTGTTGCCATTCATCACCATGATTTTGTTGTCTTTGGTATAAATATTTGAAACCGTAACATGTCGGAGTTTACTCGTTTGTTCGATAATTTGATGTAAATATGGTTAGTATACTGGTTGAAACTTGTTGAAGTTCATCATGTCAATTGATCAGGATTTTATATGTTGTAACATGGTTGATGTTTCGGTCCTTCGATTTAATATCTTCCAACCTTATGAAACAGTTGATAATTACTCCATAGATCGGAGAAATCAACGTGGTCATTCAAATGAAACAAATACACTAATAGTGGTTTAATGTTAAGATTGAATTCTTCAACAAACCAATGACAACACAACATGTTTATGAATTAGTTTGTTATAATCTTTAATAAAATAACAACATAAATCACTTGATTAATGAGGTGATTAACAAAACAGATATGCCAATAAATTGTAAATTACATGGATTGTTGAACGTATGTCATGTAGGTTTAGTTCTGTGTTTTTAAATGAATTGATGAAATTATACTCATTGAACAACATCCGATGACAACCACAACATGCTTGTGGATTTGATTTTTAAAGCCATATGTTGTTGTTAGTTGTTGATCGGGATACAAGATTGGGGTATATACATGTTCGGTTGAAAACAAATACTCCAATTAAAGGTTATGTTTATCAAATCCAGATTGTATCTAGTATCTAACTTATGTTATCAGATTATACTTCATTTAAAGTGATTACCGATGATGTTAAACAAGTTGTTAACCGATATGTTTAACCTGATTATTTATGTTTAAGGAACCAGATATGGACAAGGTGTAAGCTCCGATATGCTAACAACGTTGTGGTTAATCATTTGGTTAATACTTAGTTTATGTTGATCATAATTAGAATCATATTTGAAACCAACGTTGTAACCGATGTGATTGGTCGGTATCTTGTTAATAAATAATGAATAGAAGTGATATAAGCTTATGTATTGGTTTGTAAGTGTGAAACATGTGATAAGATCTTATGGTTGGGGATATGTTTATAATTTGTTTTTATCGTGATGGAATAACAGTTACTATGGGTGTTGCGGATGTAATGAATACTAACGAAATAATCAACCATGGTAAGTTATTGATCAATGTTGGTTTTGACGTTGAGGTTTGAATTGGAAACAACAGGTAGACAACTTAATCAATTGAGTTGTATATTGAATTGTATGAAGGTGTTAAGTTATTAGGAAGAAGTAGTTGGTGGTATTAGTTAGGATCTTGTGGATTAATGGAGGTATGGATCTGTGGGTTGTTGTTGTTTAATGTAAAATCAACTGATTATATGGTTAAATGTATGTATTGATAGGTTACTTATGACAGAATGGACATGATATTTAACTTGTTTGTGTTACGATATTAGGATTACAGGATTGGGTAAGTTGGTACAAGTATAACGAAATGTTTCATTGGATTTTGTTGCTTATTTAATTCTAACATGTACTTGTTTATGTTAACAACAAGTTGTTTCGTTAGGTTGTTGTCGACTTGGTTTCGTTGGCAATGATTGTAACTTTGATGGTGTTGTATGCGGTGTTAAACACAGGTTTGTAGTTAATCGGAATTCATGTGTGGATGTATGGTGTTTGAAAATCGATATATCATTGGTTTGTGTTATGGAAATATGGTGAAGTTAATAGCAAACAAGGAAGAGAAGATATGCATACTTGTTAGGTTCGTAAGTATAAGTTGGTGTTGTTAAGTATGATAACCTTTATGATTATCAGATGATTGTAAGGAAAATTATGAAATATATGTTAGATATTTATCTTAATTGTTTGAGGTAGTTGTTGGGATGGATGTTTTATGATAATATTATGTTCAAGTTTGGTTATGGTTTCAAATTGTTTAGGATTTGTTTTCAATGATAATATAGGTTTAATTTCATCCAGATCATGATTTATAACTGAAATACACATGATTTTAAGGTTTGATTTGTTTATATCGATGAATTTTTGTTGGGATTCTGTAACCATTTATACATCGAGATATAAATTATGTAATCACAATGACATAAAATTAATACCAATAAGAAAGAAATTACTTTATATTCTACCACATGATCAGTAACAACAGGTGGTTATGTTGTGGGGTTAAATTAATAAATTTATACATAAGTGGTTGAGATAATGTGTTTGTTGGAACGATTATACCTCACATGAAAGAGATCGGTCATAAAAGTCATGAACATAAAAAAAACAAAACTAGTTCGAACTGCTAGTGATTATATCGAACTCATTCTGAAGTTATAATTTATACAACAAAATAAATCTTAAATTAAGATCTTAAAATCATCGGTAATGACATTTGTTTGTACATATCTGTTCTCATATTGAACAATAATTGTAACTTTGTTGTGTTTTGATAATTTGTTACAACGGATCAATGAATTTATATTATTATTTAGATAATTTTGTTGGATCATGTAATCCGCTGGTGGATGTTGTTGTTGAATCGGTGTTTCGTTATGGTTTAGTTCGTTGTATCAGATATTAACATGTCAATGGGTTATTAAATTCGTCTGGTTTATTAAAAGTTCTAATTCATCAATCAATATCAATGATTTGTTGGTATCTTCAGATCAAACTGGACTTTATGAAACAAGGAGTTGTTAACTGGACTGGATGTTGGGATCAATTGTTATTGGGTTGAGACAGATATATTACTATGGATGTTAATAATTGGGTATTGTCATGAAGATAATATGGTGGTTAATGGGAGATGTTTGGAATTGGAAATGTTAATGTTGGAGGATGTTAACAACGGATGATGTATATATTGAGATGAAATTAAACAATACGTTAATGTTGTTCTTGGTTACAACTTGGATTCTGTTAACGTCGGAGTTGTTGATGGTTAATTTTTTTGTTCAATGATCCGATGTATATTATTCGATAACACAAAAAATAATCACCTATCAGTGATCATAACTTCCATTGATTTAAGTTGATAAGATAATGTTCATGAATCTAATTTGTTTATGATATAAATCATCAATTTGATATGGTATGTTATAACCTGGATAGATTAACAAATATGTGTATAACTTAGATGATAACTAATATAGTAATTGGATTAAATCCGTGTGTACAAATACATTCCATGTTACAACGTTGTGTGTTGTTTATTCCATGTGTTAAAACAAGTACAAACGTTGGCATTACAACAACGTAATCATAAGATTTCAGTTCAATTTACCATATTAATAAGCATTGATATGAGTTAATATTAGTTGTTATCAGTAAGATGAACGAACATGTTGGTTGAGTACGATGAAGTTAATTACACTTAAATGTTAAACAGGATATTAAATTTATGACTAATCACTATGTGTTTTATTAACATAATGTTGTAAAAAGATGGAAGGACTGTCAATCGGAGGATGTTTGGTATGTTGTTGTTTTATTAATGATTATGAGAAGATGGATTTTGTTGTGATCAGAGTTAGATCGTTGTGTTTAATGTTCGATTTGATATTTTTAAACACAGATGAAATATCAGTTGATAGTTACAGATCGTTGGTTTCAGTTATGTTGGTATTTATTTAATGAGTTAAATCATTGATTTGGATAATGTTTTTAGGTTAACATAAGATGGGATGTTTGTTGAAAGACTTGAAATTATATCTCAGAAGAGGTTGTAATGGGTTAGTTTTAGTTAACATGAAACAACCTGTTGCCTAATTCGATTGATGTTTAGATGTTGGTTGGATTGGCTGGTAGTAATCAGTTATCTTAGAAAGAATCAATTGGTACTAATATGGTGGTAGATGTTGTGTGTTGGTTTGACAAGGTGAATTATGAGGTTTAGTTATGTTTGATTGATGGGATCGAAAGATCATGACAACGAACCATGATTAATGCATACCGATGTCGAAGTTTGATGTATGTTTTGAATCAATAAATTATAATTTGATACAAAGAAGTTATTGGTATAAATTTTAGTAAAATGTCATAAGATTGGTTTAATCGTTGTTGTTTTAAACGTAAACCTCTGTGGTTGTTGTAAGATTGAGTTTAAATTAATCATGTTAGGTATGTTAAAGATATTAGATATTCGTTATCGGTTGTGATCACTGAATCGTATCTTGTTTGAACCATAAAACATAAGCATCGGTTTGAAACTGTTAATGGTTATGGATGTTGTATTATTTAATAATGTAATAAAAAAACAATCGATAACAACGGGAATATGTGTATGTAAGTTCGTTGATAATGAGATTAAATATGGTTTATTCAGTAATAATTATGATGTAATGATATTGATTTGATTAGTTGTTGGAGGTATTGATGTTATTATTGGGAAGAACGATGCATTGGTATGTGTTTATTAAGACAGAGATGCTAAGGGTTGGTTACAGTTAATATTCTAACACATATTTAGATTTTAATAAACATAAAGAATAATATTACTGTTATTATAATAACATAAACATGTTAGATTTTGTTAATCTAATAAACAACAAGTATACCTTGATCTGTTTGTTGACCTAGTTGTTGGCTATTAACTTTAAATGTTATTCATATGAATGATAAACAACATGATAATCTCTGAACTAACAACATCTTTAAAACATCACTTCAATAACATATAACATTCGGTTGTTGTTCTTAGGAAACAAGACAGATGGAACCATCGGTTCAACATATTGTTTTTTAATCCCAACAATGACACATATTAATTAATTTAACCCATTGTCTTATGACCTGGAGGTTTCTGTTGTCTTGAACTTACGAATACTAAACAAGATTGATGGAACATTTATACATATTATAATCAACGATTAACTTCATCCTGAGAGGATTAGTTAGATGCGGTTAGTATTAGAAGCATCATTAATCAGATGTTTTATAAGGTTATTAACACCGTGCTCGTTGTATTTACAACGTTCAAATACAAAATTATACACATCAACAACCAATTACGGAAGGTACTTATCTGATAACGTTTGGTCGTTTTCTAGTAATAGTTACAACATCCGATTATAAATTAATACTTTAATAATAAACCGATATGTTCGATGATTATATCGGATCCCAGTGTTAATCATTTCATCTTCAATATGAATTAACAACAGAACATGAATAATGTTAACTTCTTAATCTTCTAAATCATCAAACATAACCATCACTCAAACCATCATTGTCATCTTGTTGTTACAACATCAACTTAAATCCTGTTAACACTATTTAATTCATTCCAACACACATATTACCGATATATTTAACCCATGAACTAAACTACAACGTTATCTCATACAAATGTTCTCTGATGAAAAACATTAACCCCATGTTGGTCAACTCATAACTTTAATTACTAAATAATATAATGTTGTTCCAACAAAATCAACCTGTTGTAATGAAGTCTTAAACCTTCAACCAAGACTGTATGTAATACCAAAATTCTCCATACTAACAACAAGTATATTTTATTGATAGAAACCATGTGTTGTCCTTGTTTCAAACAGATGTTGTTTATGTTAAGTTCGATTCAATTTCTAAGATAAGTTTGAATAGATTGATAAATTAAACTTAATTTTACTATCCGTCTCTATAGTCATATCGGTATAAACCATTACAATTATTGATTAAAGATAAACACAACAAGTTAACAATGAACAACGGATTAATGTCATTAAGACCACCATGGTTATCAACTTATCTAAATTCAAACGTTGTTACTAACATTCAAATCAATATTTCATTAATCAACAACATCAATGTTTACAGGTTTGTTACCAACCTTTAGGATATATAATAAGATATCCAAACTATTCCTTATAACCTTATATCCAGTGACTACATTTTGTTACCAATTAGTTAATAACACATAAAATCCAATCTATACTACCTACCTTCCAACAACAATATCTTGTTATTAATCTAAATGATACCATTATAATCGATTGTTATAATTAAAACAAGGTAACAGGTAAACACCACAAGTTCATGGAAGATTCGGTCATAACCTATCTCGTTGTTACACCACCATCAACGGTCCTCACTTGAAACAAACAGTTACCACTTTGAATTATAAAAACATCATGTCAATCATTGATAAAATTACAACAACCGGATGTTTATTCTAACACATAAATCTATCCTTATGATACAACGAATATAAACATCTCATAGCATCAGACCGATACCATATGTTACAACAACAAGATAGTAAATCTATCGATTAATATGGAATGTTGGTTTAGTGATAAGTTTAAGTAATATATCCTAACTGTTTATTAATCAAGGATTTAATATGATTACAACGTTGTTATCCTTGAATTTGATGTTCTTTATCACTTCAAGTTGTTGTCGTTTCCCTATCAACTTACTGATTTATTTAACCTACAATACCAACATCCACTTGTTGTTATCGAGTGTTATCTAATTAAACCAGATGATGGAAATAACAAATTAAATACTGTTAAGTCTAATTTTATATCATAAAAAGAAACATTAGAACCTATGATCGAACACACCAATCAATGATCAAACTAACTAGAATTCAAGTCTTGTTACCTAATAAAATATTATTTAATCGTACTATATCAACACCAATATAAACATTACTTCTCACATTTAACTACCAACATCGTAATCAACATATAGATTCTGTGTTTTGTTATTATCGTTCCAACATTATCCATCAAAACCTTTAATCAAATGGTACCAACCATCATGGTCATCATTTTTGTTGTTTTCACCTGTCACTTGTCCAACATCAAAACACAAGACCATCACCAACGACCATGTAAACCTCCGAAGACCAACATTGTTGCATAACGAACTACAATTTAATCGATTTATTCAACCCATACTATTGGTTATCCATGAATCCATTGAATCGATAATCTCTATATCGTTTAATAACTTAAACGTCGGATACAACGGCCATCTGCCATCATCGATGATAATATACTTAGATATTAAAACCAACAACAACAATCTGAAATCATAATACTATTAGTAAATTATAGATTATTACAACGTTCAGCCTCTATTCATGGACGTTGGCTTCTTGTTGTTCAAACAAAATAATCATGTTGTTAACTGTTTTCTTAAATGGTTATTAAACATAATTTCAGTCGAAGTAATATAAAATGGTTTACTATAATCCTGTGGTAACACATGGTTCTAACTTACAATATCCAATAGAATTCAGAACAACGAACAACTACTTAAACAAAATCCGACCTGTTCTAAGTTGAACAGTTAGTAATCGATACAAAAATACTTAACTTTGTACCATCCTAATACAACAACATCAGATGTACACATCTTATCCTTCGGATTCTTTCTTATTAGTTTACCTTTAACCATTCGGATGTAGATTAAACCATCTGTTAACCTATTACCAATCATAAACAAAAAAACAACACCAAAACAACGTTGTGTTAACTCCTTATTCCGACCTCCATTATCTTGTTGTTATTAACATGGATTTAATAAAACAGATCAACCATGTTGGTTCAGATTACAACACTTGTTAATAATTGAAACGAATGTTGTTATCGTAATAATTATGACCAACGAATCCTGATCAATTAACATCAACTTCATGTAATTTAAGTTTAATCGAACCACAATTGTAAATCCTTAACCAAACGTGTATCTTATACAATGTAATTTATGTTTTAGTAACTTGTTAAACGAATTAGATACTTCGATGTCCAATCCTTTGTTCAATTTATTCACTTAATTATCAACAAGAACTTCGAGTATTATTCACACATGGTTAACACACCGGAGGTTTGTTTCTATTGATTTTATTGATGAACATTCC
Organism: Candidatus Hodgkinia cicadicola; assembly: GCF_002774925.1. Lineage (NCBI taxonomy): Bacteria > Pseudomonadati > Pseudomonadota > Alphaproteobacteria > Hyphomicrobiales > Candidatus Hodgkinia > Candidatus Hodgkinia cicadicola. Next base: position 38,694 of record NZ_CM008769.1, on the reverse strand, counting down.
AGTACCAACAGGTGGAACCTTTCCCAACATAATTTTATCCTTTATCCCAGTCACATCAAATCTATTACCTAACATTATAGCCCTGATGGCTACCTTAATAGCACCTTGAAACGAAATAGCAGACAATATCGAACCTTGGTTAACACAGACATCTGTTATACTATCCACTTTTCTCACTGTTAAGATCTGTTCACCATTCGACCCATTAATACCACCATTTGTTCGAACAATATCATGTGTGTTATTACCTTCTTTGATTTCATTATCAGAATCACTTACATCAAACATACTCACTGTATTGATCATTAACCGTAAAACCATCTCAATATGTTTACTGTTAACATTAACACCATGACTACCATATATTTCTTGAACCGTTTCAATAAAATAATTAAAGAACCTATTGCTACCAAGTATTTCAGCATAACTTGTCAGATCTTTATCTCCGGATAAGATAACTTGTCCTTGTTTTATCACGTTGTTGTTCTTAATAAATAATTCAACATCCGATCCCGAATAAACCACAGGTTTCTCATCAAGCTTTACAGGATCGATAACAAACGTTCTGTTGCCATTACCATCGGTCCCATATCTCAAAATACCATTAGTTGGACAAACAATAGACCTATTATCTTCAGCAACGTTGTTATCAAACAACTTCGATAACCTTTCGAAACCTTCTGACAACGTTGTATCGACCTCAATTGAATCATCCGATAGAGGTTCAGAGAACATACCAAATAGATCTACATTCATGTTCGAATTTATTACAAATTTATTTCTGTTACCAACAAACCCATAATGTAATTTGATATTTCTACCAACATTTAAACAAACCAGCATCATCTTGTTGTTACCAACATTTGGTATAACATTAGTCATAATTCAACCAGTTTTGTTGTTGATTTCTTTCTTTAAGTTCAAATAATACATCGAATCCTTGACCGTTGTTAAACCATTGACCAACGAAACAAGACTGTCGGTCTTAATGTACTCAAAACAAAGTATTTCACCACTGTTGACAACATCTCCGTTCGAAACCAACAACCGTGTACCTCTTGATAATTTATAACTTCAAACCTCATCACCGTTGTGTATAATAGATAATATACATTTGGAACCAACAACGACCACATCGTTTGTTCCCAAACAAACACATGACAGATGTTCAATCTTAACAACACCTGAAAACAAAGACATCAAACAATTCTTTATCTTTTTATTGCCAATGTTTTCTTCAATATCATCATGGCCATGGAAGGTTCTTAACGTTAATTGAGTTCCGGGTTCACCAATCGATTGAGCTGCCAAAACACCAATTGATTCACCATATTGAACTAATTTACAACAACCCAGCTCTATTCCATAACAAAACTTACATATTCCAGAGTTTGCTTTACATGTCAACGGAGATCTGATCCACAAACGATTACCACAACATACCAATATCCTACTTACATTATGTTTAGTTATTAAATCGTTTTTCTTAGCTATAATCCTACCTTTTCAACATATGGTTCTAGCAAGACAACGACCAATCAATCTATGCTTGATAAAATTCTGATCTATAATCGGTTTAACTCCCAATCCTACCTCTGTGTTGCAATCCCTCTCATTCACTATCCATTCCCTCGTTGATTCAACAAGTTTTCTCGTAAGATAACCGGAACTTGCAGTTTTCAATACTGTATCAATCAATCCTCTCCTTGAAACGTGTGTGCAACAGAAGAATTGAATTAAACTTAATCCTTTGTTATAAGCATTTATAATTGGCATCTTACATACTTCTTCTTCAAAACCTACAATGTTACCTCTAGAACCAATTAATTGCTGAATCTGAGACAACGTGCCTCTGGCACCGGAGTTGATAATCATCTGCATCGATGTTTGATTCAAACCACATTTCGTTGTTTCTAAGTCAATATCAGCATATATTTTAGTTAAAACCTTTGACCATACCGATGAAAACATCGGAAGTTCCCTTCCTCTTGGTATTGTTGATCACTTTTTAGTTATTAACGAACGAACATGTTTAATTAACAACGTCTTGTAACTTGTATCTTTGAGATCAGATTTTGTCATCGATATACCAGATTGTGTTACATATTTGAATCCTACCCTCATTAACCCTTCACAAAGTACCACCATTTGATCCTGTCCACACCTCTCGTTAACTAATTCAACAACATCAGAGATCATCTGTTTGTTCAGTTCAGGATGATACCATTCGTATACAAAATTACATTTATATGGTATTAACTCCGATATCAACAAACGACCAGGTGTCGAATATATAGTAATGTACTTGTTATTTTGTTTTAATTGGAACTTTACCTTAGTATGTAAATTAATTTTACCCGATGACAGAGCCATGTTCACTTCGTTGTACGAACAAAAACATACATCTCTATATTCATCGGATGTTAGAGACATGTAATACAAACCAAGAACCATGTCTTGAGATGGCAAGATGCATGGATCACCATGGGCCGGATGGAACACGTTGTTGTTAGTCATTAACAAAAGAATCGTTTCAATTCTGGCTCCAAAACTGAGTGGAACATGAACTGCCATTTGATCACCATCGAAGTCAGCATTGAAACCAGAACATACCAATGGATGTAATCTTATAACTTTCTCATTGGTTAATTTAACTCAAAACGACCTCATGCTTAACTTATGCAACGTTGGAGCTCGGTTTAACAACACCGGACAATACTTAACTATTTCTTTTAGCAATTCGTAAGCTAAGCTTAAGTCACTATCTATTATATTCTTTATCTCTTTGAGTTTTAATTTCAACATTAACTTCGAATAAATGAGAGGTTTAAACAATTCAAAGGCCATGGATCTTGGTATAGCACATTCGTTAATTGATAAATCCGGTCCTGATGCTATTACACTTCTACCTGAATAATCTACCCTCTTACCTAGAACGTTGTACCTAAACCTTCCTCGTTTTCCTTTCAATGTTTCAGTTAAACACTTCAACGAAATGGCATTGTACCTCGAAGGTATCTCGGTATTAGAAGAACTATCGATCAAATCATCAACTGTTTTCTGTAGTAATCTTAGATCACTAATATATTCATCAAAATTAACAACACTGAGTTCAGGTTGTTGTTTCTTCATAATATTATTATTCACAATAATAATCCGTTTATAAAGTTGATTTAAATCAGAACTTACTTGTTTATTATCATCCAAAGTTATCATCGGTCTCAGACCAACAGGTAACACTGGCAAGATCCTTATAAACATTCGGTCCAATGAAACATTGTTTGCTATGAAACCATCTATCACTTCTATCTTTTGTTCTATTTTCTCCAATACCTCGTTAGATGTTGTATTTTTTCTTCGTTTCATCAACAGCTTCTTAAGTTTATTTAACTTATCTTTCGATAACAACATAGATATTGCTGAAACACCCGATGCCACTTCATAATTCTTTCCCTTTGTTCATAGTTTCTTACAATCCATCGTAGATATAATTCTACCTTCAACACAATCCTTCGAAGCTGATCTTGTTATCACGTGGAGTTTACAATCAACCAAATCCCGCATCGTTTCCATCTCCATGTTCAATAATGTACTCAAAACATTTGGCATTGTTTTATAAAACAAGGTATGAACAACAGGTAGTGTTAAATTAATATGTCCAAATCTTGAACGTTGGTCTCACCTGTCTATTCCAACGTACATACCACATTTCTTACAACATGCCATCTCATTTGGTTCGGACGTTTCACACAAACATTCGGTTCCATTTTTAAATCCGAATACCTTCGGACAAAACAAACCACCAACAATTGGTTTTCCGGTATTAGGATCGAAGTAATCAGCATTTGATATTTCACCATAAGATCAAGATAATATTGTTTCAGGTGAAGCAACTCTAAATTTTATATTCGTGATGTTCTTTTTAAATATGGAAAGCATTAATTAGATCTTCGTTTCAATGTCAATACACATAGCAAACAACTCTTTCAACAAGACTGCCATTCCTTCGTTTTGATAGGATTTAAACCTTGGATTATCATTTAAAACACCAACGTACAGTTCATGACGAGCAGTTATATCATCACTTTTTGCTGTTAGAGTTTCTGTTAAGAAATGAACAGAACCATAGCCTTGCAACGCCCATACCTCCATCTCACCTAACCTTTGTCCTCCTTTGTTGGCCTTTCCTTTAAGAGGTTGTTGAGTAACGATCGAATATGGACCTGTTGATCTGGCATACATTTTATCATCAACAAAATGATTTAATTTATTTATATAAATGATACCTACTGTTGATTTCTTATCAAATGGCAATCCAGTTTTACCATCATACAATTGAATTTCGTTGCTAGAATCGGATAATGCCAATCTTTTACTGAGAATGTTGGTTTGAATATCTATGGAACTATCGAACAACGGACATGACAACTTAACACCCCTAGACAATTCATTCAACATTGTTATGACCGTTTCTTTTGAAAGATTATTTATGTTCGGATATATCTCAGTAAGTTGTCCCATTGCTAACCTCATAACACTATCACTTCCAGTTTTATTATACAAGTTCAATATTTGTTTGAATTCTAAACCAAATTTATAACTGATTAAACCAAGATCAACCTCCAATATCTGACCAATGTTCATCCTAGATGGTACTCCTAATGGGTTTAGTACAATGTCGATCGGTGTTCCATCGGCCATGAATGGCATATCCTCCTTCGGAACTATCCTCGATATCACACCTTTATTGCCATGCCGTCCACATATCTTATCACCTACTTTAATCGACCTACGTACAAGTAACTTGATCTTTATAACTTCTAAAACCTGATCACTAACAACCTGATCTCCGTTTGTCAAACGTTTTGAGAACTTGTTTAGAAGATCGATTCTAAGTTTATTTAAACAGTTCAAATAGTTCTTATATAAAAGTTTCAATCCATCTTTAATGAACTTAACTTTCGATGCCAACGAAGATTTACCAAATGAACTGCATGTTTCACCTTGTTGCAATAAAGTATAACATCTTCTTAAGTAGTTTTTAGTTACAATATTACATCGGAAGATATAATCCCCGTATGCTCCATCCTGATAACCTTCTTCATCAACAGATGGAATCCTTTTAACTTCCAAAACAGTAGCAAATTCTATCCCGTTTGGTACTCTGAACGATGTATTAATCACAAAATCCTCATTAGATTCATCTCCCTTGTCATCATCAACATCATCTTGTTTCTCTTTCAATCCATGACCGTTGTCATCGGAATGTCCATTGAATGGATCTAAAGAATTGGGATCGTTACCTTTAACCTGTGTTGGCATCAACTTTCCAACTAACACATCTCCTTCCCGAACATGACTACCCACTTTAACTATACCTGTTTCATCCAAATGTGTCAGATACATCTGTGACATCCCACGGATGTTGTTACTCAATCACTCATTACCAAATTCAGTCCGTTCAACATTTGTTTCAACATCTACTATATGGAAAGAATTAAAATCTCCTCTACTTATAACATCCTTAGAAATTAATACTGAATCCTCATAATTATATCCTTTCCAACACATGAACGTTGCCAACAGGTTCACACCTAAACTCATTTCTCCATCACAACTTGATTGACAATCGGCAATAACATCACCTTCTTTCAACACTTGGTTGGGATATACACTTATCCGAAATCTTAAACATGTTTCTTGATTCGAACCTTTTGTTTTAGGTATAACATAAACTCTATATTTATTCTGATTAGGTTCAAAGACCGAAACCCTGTTAGCATCAACACCAATTACCACACAATTATTACATGCCACAACGTTGTGACCCGTACTCTCCATTACAACATGTTCTTCACCAGTACCAACCAATGGAGGTCTTGGATTCAATGAAGGTATGGCTTGTTTCAACATGTTCGCTGCCATTAATGCACGGGTTGGATCGTTGTGTTCGAGAAACGGAATCAAACAAACGGCAGATGAAAACACTTGGACGTTAGTCATCAAACTTAAATTTATCATATTTTTATCTGTTACCTTTGTTCCACTTCGATCAAAACCAATGACCAATTTCCTCAATCCCTGGTTGTTTGGTAACGATATATTAAATCTTTTACTTTCATAATGATTCAAATATTTAACATTATTACTAACCAAACCATTCCTTACCTTTTGATAACCTGTTGTTATATGTCCGTTAACATCTACATCGGCATGGGTTGTTAACATCGTAATCAAACCAATGTTCTGACCTTCTGATGATTCAATTGGACATATCCTTCCAAAATGCCAACGTTTGGTATCTCTTATAGTAACTTCAACATTCTGTGATGATAAACCACCTTCACCCAAACATGTTAACTTATTCTTATGGGATAATTCAGACAGACTATTAACTTGATCTAAATGTTGGCAAAGACTTGAAGAATTGAAGAACTTGTTGACATCGTTTTGAATTTGTTTATTAGATGTTAGAAGTTTATCGATTATTCGTGAGTCATCAACATCCGCTTCAATCACCTCGATATCTAAGATCTTAGCTAATGTTCTTATCACAATTCCTACAATAATATCTCCGGCACCTCTAACCATTCGAATGTCATGACTCGTATGCTTAAATCTACCATCATTAACAGCAAGTTCATTTCAAATTAAGATTAAATCCTTCTTTGTTATCAAATCTAAACCAAATCCAGGATCATTGTTAACCAAATCATTTAAGAAGCATCTACCAACTAGTGTTAGATCAATATTGTCTATGTCTTCGGCCGTTATATCACTCTTATAAACACAGTTCGTTTTAATTAATCTCCTAATTGATGTTAAGAACCTTGATGGTTTAGTTATCTTCATAACACTGGCATGTTGTGTTACAGAACTTGAATTAAACTTCATCGTTCCATTCGTTGTCTTAACTAATCCTTGGTAATGGTCCATTGCAACACCAACAACATCATTTCTATCTATAACATACCGTTCTACCATAATCTTTCTCATCCTTAACCGCCTCTTGTTACCATGTTTCGTTCTGTTATCAACGGATGTTATCCAATCTAAACGAAATCATTTTCCTTTGAAGAAAGCGATATTCTTAACCTCCGAACAAACATTTAATATATGAATATATTTTGTTTTCAACATTAACAACGTTGTAAGTAAATCTCCCGAGTAATAATCGGCATATTTTATTCTTAGGTTATCAATATTTAAATATCTACCATCATTTGTCATTAATTTAAGATTCACTATCCCATCTGTTCTGTCAATTGACACAGCTGATTGCTTTATTAATTGCGGAACCAACACTTTGTTTACTCCATTAACAACAACATCATCGTTATCTGTAAGTTGTGGTAATTCCATTAATGGTACATCAACCTTGGAACGTTGTGCAACGAAGATAATATCTCCGATTAAATGATATAGATTAACATTTATCTTTAAAACAAACCTGTTACGTATGGTTGAATTAGTATCACCTTCCAACGCAGAGTGATCAATACTTATAAATTCTAGACTTCCATAATCTGAATCAACAGGAAACAAGGATGAGACATTAAACTCTAACTTAGATATTTTGATGCCAAGACTGTTATAACAACCTCATATTACTTCGTTATAAAGCCGCTTCTGTAAACAACTTTTGTTAACAACGGGTCCAACACCCAAGGATCCATTCAGATTCAGTCTTGCTAAGTTAACTCCCATGTCCGATGGCTTCTACTACAAGTTGTTGATACTTTGAAATTACATTTAGTTACGTTTCTAACGTGGTTGTTAACGTGACGATTAAAGTGCTTTGAACGAGACAACATCAATCGATTACTTATAGCTTCCGGATCAAAACAAGATTGTAATCCACTAATGTTTATAATTCTATTCAATGTTACCATGTTTATATGAGATCGAACACAAAACTCATTCAATTTTCACAAGTATATAACGTTGTATATCAATGCATCAGCATCTTTGTAAGTGTTGTATAAACCAATTGAAACCATGTAAACAGATCCAATTTTAAGATATTCTATTAACGGTATTGAGTAGTGATATCCGGATTGGCCATTAATTGACAACTCGTTTAAGTATTTACTTACCTCATACGATGGTATGCCTTTCATCTTGAAACAAAGTGTTCTTGAACCTGGATACCATCTTCCCATTAAATGAACACTTGGTATCAAAGATAATTTATATCACAAATACTTGCATATATGTTCTTCATGGTTGGAATTAAACCTTCGTTTCCATTTAAGAACTTCAGCCAAACTTGTCATACCAAAATTACTTGAAGAACAAGATCCGTATGTGATTGAGGTTGTGTTAAGAATACGGCTAAATGGATGAAGACTTAATTGATGTATTCCTCTATATTCTAATGCTAACTGGTTTAAGTTATTTAATAATTTAGTTTTAACAAAACATAAGCCAATACTTGGAAAGGTATACATTTTGTTGGTAGAAATCAAGTAAACATCACAATTTATAGATCCAATGTTAACATCGAGATGAGGTGCAACCTGTGTTCCATCTACCACAAACGTAGTATTAGACCGTTTAATAAACACATACAACCTGATAGGTATCAACATGTTGATAACATTAGACATATGGGTTAAAACCACTAACGATATATCATTGGTCATAGTTCACAGGTATTGTCTAACGTTGGGAATAAAATCAGGATCTAAATCAATAACATTTAAACTGAAACAATTAGGTCTTCCATAAATTGGTGCAATGAGTGAATGGTTGCTGTTAACACATGTCAGAATTCTTACTTTGTTTCCATTAAACCAGTAACTATTATAAATTATGTTAATCGCTTCTGAAATTGATCCATAAACCACACATGCATAATTGTTTTTCAACGAATAAATTGTTTTAATATACTCATGTGATTTTCTAAAGATAGTCGTTAGAACAGCATGTGGTCTATAACGTTGTTCGAATCTTGTACAGATGGCATAATCCATGTATTTTAAAATGTTGAATAAGAACAGTGGTCTTTGTGTCAACGATGCATTATCGAGATAAATCAGTGGCCTATTCAAACAAAACAATGATTTGAAACTTCTTCGAATCCAGATTGTACTAAACATTTATACTTATTATTTTGTTGTTAGATTTGATATTTTCATTGCCAACAGGTATACCATACGTATAATTCTTCATGCTTGTTGTTGTTCGATTAATAACCACTTGTCCAAGATGTAGTTTATATAAAATGTCATAGCCAATTCCATTTGTTTTCTTAAGATATAACACCATACTATTAATTAATCCGACTATCTTATGCATAACATTTCTTTCTGAAACAGATGACCTTGTTGTTTATTAAATTGTAAATACTATCCGGTGATAAGTGGTTCAATAACTTCGGATTATGTGTCACAACAAGAAAAGTCCTGTTGCTGATGTTAAATCCCAATAATATCTTCGAAATACTTGTTGTTTTCTTGCTGTCCAATCCAGAATCAGGTTCATCTAAGAGACAAAGACTTGGTTCCGTAATCACCATTTGAATTAATTCAAACATTCGTTTCTCTCCTCCAGAGAAGCCCACATTCATAGGTCTATAGAACAGATTACTGTCAACATCCATGAACTTGTTTAACTTTTGTAACTTGTTTGAAAAGGTTTTATCAGTATTGTTTCGTTTCGATATCAATCTTAAGAAATGGATGTAAACTATTCCTGGTATTTCAACCGGATGTTGGAAGCCAACGAAAACAGTTGACCGATCCTTCCTCCATCACATTCCTCTTCTGTGTTGCTTATCATCGATCCAGTCCTGACAGATATAATTATCCATATTAGATAAAGCATTAATAAAACTAGTCTTTCCAATACCATTTTCTCCGACCATAATACATAACTCACCTGGAAACAATCGGAAACTTACATTCGACAATATCCTCTTGGTCTTAAAGTTAATGTTAATATGTTTTATCTTTATCATTATCAAAGAAGTATTTTTTTGTTGTTTCTAAACGAAGACCAGATAACAGAGGTGTATAATACACCATATATAAACCACATTAATAATCATCAACGATATACCATTATCACTTATTCCGCTAAACATATAAACATAAATTCTGATAACAACATTGTGATACAACTACTACCGGATCCATATTTTATATCCGATGACAGACGATTAACCTTACCTGTTTGCAACAAAACATATTATTTTAATCATAATAACATAAATAATATTTCTCAATGTCAACTTCGTTGTGGTACAACGTTTAAACATGGATCCAAATATATTAGTTAATAAAACCGTAAGCTATAACCTTGGATAAAACGATGTCATTAATATCACTGCCAATATGACATAATTTTGTTTTGATGTTGATTCATCGATTGGAGTTATAAACGTTAAGTGAACAAGATCCGACATCGGGATCTCTGACTATCAACACATAGAAAAGATATCTTCAAACCATAACAACATCAATTTCGTTTCAAATCCAAATTACCTCTAAATACCTCTATGTTGTCCAATGTTGTTTCCGTAACAAAGTTCGATAATTCTCTCATTCCACTTAATCAATTTTGACATGTCGAACATCTTAAACAAGAGGTCTGTTTTGTTGTTATTTCTATCACTCCAATATACAAGACGTTAGTGTTTACAACGTTTGAACACATCTTCCGAAGTAATCAGTTATAATTCCAATCATTCAAAATAATAAGTATTCTTTCAAATCGATTGTTATTATCTTTGGTAACCTTGGAACATATTAACAAATTCGTAGTACTATTAATGACTTCGGACGTTATTATAAATGTACTGCTAACAACACCCATGCTTCCAATGTTTGGAGATAATTATCATTATGAGATACCATCCCGTTCTGATAACACCTGATGTGAATCGAACTTAATACCATGGTCTCTGATGACATTATAACTTAAACCATTTATGTCAGGAAATGTTTTGTTGAGTCTAAAACAAATGAATGTTTGGATTTATGAATGGCCATCAATATCTGAAACATAAACATGTTACAACGTCCAGTAGATTTATTTTATATCCCAACCTTCCATTAAAACCATTGTAATTTGATGCCAATTACACTTCAACTTGATGGAACAGATGAATAATCGACAACAAAAATACATCCATTCTTCCAACCTTTATAAATCCCATACTTCTAATCTCTCTTATAACAATTAAACCATCCTAACCAATTTATATCAGATATGACTTCATGTTCTAAATAATACCACTAACACAAGGTTGTTTTAATCTGCTTACAAATAAACCACATATAAATAAGAACCACTTCTTTTATCATGATGGTCATATCGTTTATAGATAACAAATCTTAAGTTGAAATAAAAGTTACCAACCCGATGACATATAAAACAGTAATACAACGAATATATTTCCATTCTCTGATATCATTTCCAACATAAACCTGCATTTAATTATCCCAGATAAGATACAACCATCGGTAAACTAACCTTACCTCCATACTTAGATATTATGAACGTTGTTCCATTCTAAGTTAAATCACATCTCAACCCAGATCCAACGTTGTTAATTTTACCATCAAATAATTCAATACAATTAACACCTTTCTTATACCAAACACAACATCCTAAGTTACTAATAAAACACTTAGAATCAACTCAATAACTTGTTATCCAATAAGCTTAAACTTGTATTCATCGATGATATCAACAACATCACACCTTCCCTCCTACATTTAAGACCATGTTTCCTTTACCATCCTTGATATAATAGGACAGTTTACCTCCATCCAACCATATGTTTACCCTCCTAACCTCCATCTCTGATCTCTACAATGCTTACCATGGATCTTGTTCTTCGAACATCAAACATCCAATCTTACACCTATCAAACATACCTATCCTGTTGAAACTTATACATCCAACCTCCAAGAATAAGCAACAACGTAATATCCGTACAACCAGAATGATTTATCCACTTTGATAAGTTTATCTTACATCCCATCAATTAACTATCCGATACCACATCCAACGTTATCCTTCCTTTATATCATCCATCTATAATTCCTAACCATTTCTATGATGTAACAACGTTGTCATCAATGTTTTAACCCATCCTTGTTATGTCCAATACCACATTAAACGTACATGTTAACCAACCTTCACCACTCCTATACTTGTTATGATCAGTCGTTATTACTCCCAATCACTGGATCGTTTACTTATCAAAGCCACTAACAACACGATTAGCATTTAATAGTTTAGTGATATACTTTATTGTTACTTCTTAATTAATTACTATTATATCTTCTATCGAACCGATAGTTGCTATAACTAAACCATCTTACATCAATGTGGTATAACACACCATCCGATCACAACGGTCTAAGATGTTCAATCGGTTGTTATTACAACGTTTTAATCTAAAATATGAACAACGACCAAAGAAGGTATCCGATATTAATATCTCGAACAGTTATGTTTACTATCATGTCATAGATCATTGGGTTGTTGTTAACATGTAGTACTTAGATCAATTAAACCACCACCAAAACAATTGTATCGAACCTTATGGTACTTTATTCCATCTCTTTTAGATGATTATCGGACCCAATTATGGTTATCCCGAACCAAAGACTTAATATCATAACTACAACACAGAATATAAACATTTACCCACTACAATTAATAATTTTTTTGTTGTAACTCCACTTCAATCCTCCAGTCATAGAACTTGTTTGATATGTTTACATTTAATTGTCTATCTTTCAGAACGAATTATATACACTTTACTTCCGAACATAACAAACCGATTATCTCTGTTTATTAATTAAGATATACGAACAACATTTTATGTATCACACCAATCAATTATGAATTGTTATTAACAACTTCACAATTTATATAGTCCGACATACACATTATCATCTTGTTGTTGTTTAAATCAATCATAATACCCAATCAAATAATATCGTGGTTGGGTTAATTTGTATGTATACGTTGTATAAAATTATTTGATTTAACATATCGGTAATTAATTAACTAAATACATAACAACATGAAATCTGAGATTAACAACCGATATAACATAGTTTTGGTACATCGATGAAGTTCCAATAACATGTACGAATTAATTGATTAAATTACATGAACATTGGGTATCGACAACCAAATATCAACAAGTAGTGTAATGTCATCTGAACGTTGTTACGTTAGTTCGATTCATGGCCATCGTTCAAACAACCACATTAACAACTAAGAAGTTCAACAAATAACATATCCTATTCTTATCAACTATATTCAGTTAATGGTACCGAATGATGGTTTTTGTTAATTCAACCATATCAAATTACATCAAATCTTTCAGTTGATACTCTAATCGAACTAATTTATTACAACATCCATGATAAGAAACATCTGTAGTTGATATAATAATGCTTAAGCATATTGGGATGTTTTATTACGAATAAATACAACCTGGTTCTAACATAATAACAATTATAAGCCAACATCCGGCTCTTTATGTCCGATCATCTTGTTTTTTATCATGTTGTTGGTGATATGTATCGAGATAATCATTTCAATAAAACAACCACATGTTACTTTGTTGTTGTTTAAATTAATCTGAACTTAAAAACAGTAATCCTATTGGGTTCGGATTAAATAATAGAGATATTCTTCGATATAGGATTGATGTAATCAGATTATGTTTGGTTATAATACTTGGTTGTAAGTTTTAACAACAAAATTGGTATACAATTAACAAATGTACAATGATGGTTTAAATTATTGGTTAAGATACTATCAAAAGGTAGATCGATGCTGTTAATTTATTATAATTGATGGATTTATGATAATTTCATGGTATTATATTCTATAATTGTTGTAGATGTTGGGATTTTGTAATTGGTAGTATGAATTAGTAGTCATCTGGATCTTCACATGGAAGATCAATTGGTTTGGTTCTCGCATATGCCATAATATTAGGATGATTTATTTCCTTGAACTTGTCATTAGCACTTAACAGTAATTGCCTAATACGTTCCTTCGTTAATCCAACATCCAAACCTATATCGCTAAGTGATAATTTATCCTGACTGAGTTTCTTCAATCTCACTGATCTTTCTTCGAACGGAGACATCAACGAAAGCTTAACAGTTGTCATAGAGTCATAAACATCTGTTATGTCTAGGTTCTCAGTGGGTTCAACAGTTTCAGTCTCATCAATCTCGATATCGTCGTCTGCAACAGTCTCATGTAGATCAGAATCATCAAAACAATAATCCAAAGATAATTTCTTAAGCTTAACCATTTTGTTGTCTGTACTATCAGCATTTCTGATATGTTTTAGTCCACCATTCTCATCAAGTATCTTCTGAATGATTTTTTGTTTCACTCATCATTTGGCAAATACAGCAAAATGTTGGTTATTCTGAAAGTTAAACCTGTTGATTGACATTAACAACCCTGTTGTTCCGATTGTAATTAACTCCGATCTCTGAATACCATAATCACAATATGCTGCTGAAACATTCATTGGTATCCATGAACATGCTTTAACCATTTGCCGTTTGGTTCTTCTAAAGATACTATCAATCTTCAACACCGAAACAAGATGTTCCAACGTTTTCTTTTGATGTAAACATGTTGATCTTATAACATCTATGTTCCGTTTAAAACATAACAACAAAACATGGAATAACTGCATAACTAAAAGATCAAGATCAAGTTTTATCAAAATGTTGACAATACATCAATGAGATCTCAATGAACTTCGATATAAAATGGCTTTGTAAAGCAACCTTATTAAGAAACATGTCTTACATTTACATGACTTAAACCAAGAGTTATTAACCGTCCCACTCCCATTTAAATATTGTATATAATTCCGTTCTTGTAAATAATTATCAATTTGAAAACAACAGTAACTATGTTGTTGTGATCAGTTGTTACTCACTCTTACATCTAATATTTCATAGACATCAAGAACACAACATTGTAACCCTTCCAAGATTTGATATAGAAATTTAGTTATTATCGGTGATTTGATGATGTTAATGAATAATATAAACTGTATCTTACAAATCATGTTATGAAGTTTTATTTCGGTTTTCTCTGTATAATCTATTTTAAAATTCATTTAAACATCTATTGATTCATTTGTTTGTTTTTTATTCAATAAGTAATCGGTTATTCCGAGTACAATCGACTAAATTGGTTTATTGCGTTTAACAACTGTGATTCCAACCAAATGAATATGTTCATGTAAACATAAACTAATATATGTTGGAACCATCCATCAAATTATTAGTACTTGATAGACCTTATGGTTATTGATCGAACGAGTTTCCATCTTATCTTCTAAATGTTCGATAAATTTCTTATAACTTCTATTGAATTTAATTATCAACAAAAACAAGGATATAGATGTTACTACCCGTTTTTTCTTGTCATTTAATGTTAAGAACCATCCCATCGAACCTGTTGTTAACAACACGATGAAAGTGTATCTCAATACCAATTAACAAGTCTTACAATTTCAATAGGAATTAATAGATCAATGAGAAATATCATAACATGAAGATCCAATGACACTTTGTTCCTACATGTTTTATGGCTAATAATTTCATTAACAACTACCAGTATTTAATCTATTACCTTACATTCCTACCTAATAAACACTACTAACAACATCCATACCCAACATTATGGGTATTACTTGTTCGTTGTTACCATCACTATCACATTATTACTACGAATTTGTTCATCTGTTACCAAATGCTGCAATTAAAACGTTGTTATCATCTCTACTTCCCTCATCTATTACCTCTAACCTTTTATTACCTCGAAGTATATACATTTTCATCACTAAACAAATCCTGCTAATAACATCCTATGTCCTCCATCAATGTTTCTATTTTCTGCAACCTACAACATACCTATATCCCTAGTTAATTCCACTGGATTTTGTTCAATGTGTTAACAACACCAACAGCTATATGTTATTATCGATCTAACATTTCAGTCACTTCGATTATCATTCTTGTTAGTCCAACCTTCGATCGAAAGTATCAAACTTATCATCGGAGTTAAATCTCTTCTATCAATATCTACCTATTATTCGATATTAGTAATCAATGACAAAATGTTAACCAACGTTGTTAATGTTTAATGTAACATTCGGTTCGAAACATTTGGTATACTAAAATCCAATCATAACAAGTATGATCTATCTTAGACACAACGTTGTAATACCTCGTCTAATTTTGTTGTTATCTCTGAATAAAAATGATGGATTCGATGTATCTGATACTATAACTACCTTCGAATAAATCATGGTTACTGATTTAATACTTTGTTTTATTAATTCTAAAACAGTTCCATCATGATCTAAAACCTCCATGACCATTACAAAGGTATTTAAATCTATTATTATTTCTTCAACGTTGTTATCAACATACCTCGTAGACAACACATGTACTCGTTTATAAATTTCTAATCACTATCAACAACTAAAACTATTCTCTTTCATCGAAACCAACAACCACTAACAACATCCGAACATCTTGATCTACCTCACATTCATCTATGAAGTGTTTATTTCTATTCCTAAGTGTTGTTAATCACAACGTTGTTACCTTGTATATGTTTCGATGTTAATTAAATGTGTATCTTCATTCAAAGGAATCAATCATAATTGGCAACACTGATAAATCAGGTTTGTTGTTAATTCAAGTCCAAAGAACTTCGAATCGTCTACCTCCGAATCCAACAATAACATCAACCAAACATTTAGATCTATAAACGTTGTTCCAACGTACCACTTGTTGTCTTACGATATCCGAAGTTCAGTTCGTAACTTCTTGTAACCATCGTAACTCTTAAATCTACTTGATCCTGATACATTTACCCATTCGTTGATCTTGTTAACTCCGTCTCTGTTTACTTCTATCAGCTCTAATCCACTAAGAACAAACGATTGTGTTTGATATTAACAATCTACAATCTTGACAGGTTTGTTAGTGATTACAACCTTAACTAATTCTGATATGTTCTAAAGAAACCAAAAACCACAACAACCACCTAACACATATGCACTGGATTTTTGTTAATAGCTTAATTTGTTCAACAAACCATTAGAATTCATGGATTATATTTCCTTTCTTCGTTCAGAAGAACCTATGTTCAAGTATGTTTGTATTTACTTACCAACAATTTATAATAATCCGGAAGCATGTTGTTCAAGTCTTTAATTCGATGATCACAATTTAATCCAACACTTAAATAGTTTGACATGACTAATCGAATGTCAGAATGTTTCAATCAGATAAATCCTTCCAGGATGCATCACTTATCGTCACCGATATTACTAACACATGTTCGATCATCAACCTTCTCCATATTCCTAACCAAACAAATAGCATTGTTGTTTTCAATGCATCAAAACAGTTCCAATCAATAACATGTTTACATCCATGCTTAACAATGTGTTTGTTTATAACTCATCACATTTCATCGAATGAAACATTTCGATATGTTGACTCCAATGCATCGAAAGACACCAATTAAACCCTTACTTGTTGAAACAAAGACCCAACGTTGTTACGTAACAAACACTGTAATCCTGTTAGTTTTTAAGCTATTAATACCACTCATTCGTTAACTTTTATACAAGTTGTTAGTGTAACCTGATTGATAAATGTGATTTGAATTGAAGGTATTCGTCTCAATTGTGTTCACTACTGCTTCTGAATAATCTGAAATATATACTTCTTAATTATTATTTTGTTGTTTTATATCCGAAACATCGATGTTACTTCTATCTTCCAATACCGTAACACCTACCATTTAATCCAATCTTTGTATTGACTACCATTACACCATCCATTATTAACTTTCCGTTTCTTCTTCTAACTTCAACAATACCATATGAATATTAGTTTAATTAAATTTATATTGTCCGCTAATACTTCATCGTTAATCGTACATGAAATACCGGAATATTATAAACTATAAACAATTATGATGTTAACATATGCTTTTAACAACATCCTGACAACGTTGTTGTCCGATCCTATCTCATTCCGAATCTACTAACCCTTTACCATAACATACAACATCCTCTCTCCTTTCAATTCATGTACTTTCAGACATCTCACAACCTTCACCATCCAATCAATTGAACAACACCATCTGGTCCAAGATTACAACCAACAACATCATCTGTGTTTCCCTTATCCAACATGGATATAAACATAATGGTCATTTAACTATATATTTCATGCCAATCTTCGATCGAACAACAAGTTAATACCAATCTCTCTACCTCCGATATTCATGTATTCGGATGGAACAACGGCCATGCATGTTGTTTGAAGGTTTTGTTATCAGTTGTTTCTCGGTAATAAAACAACCTCATGTTGTTTGTTTATGTAAAATGTATCAGTAGTGATTAATCTTTCATCTAAATCTGGATGATTGACAGTACCAAAACCAACATCCACATGTTTTATTAAATTAATTAATGTATCTTTGAATTAGTGAACAACGAACAAATGGATTTGTACCATCTATTAGATCAATTATTCACATGCGATTACCATTCAGATCAACGTTCGGTTTCCTCACTTCAAACCTCCAGTTTCATGAAGTAACCGCATTTGTTAATATCGAGTATATCACTTTTAACAACTTTAACATATATTGTTACCAGGTTGTAACCTTTTAGCTTCTGAAATAAACTCGATTTTGTTGTTAAAATCAAAATCATTTGTTGTAACATCTAACATTAATCTGATACAACATCTATTAATTTGAAATACGGATTATATGTTAAATCCTTGACATTTTGTTGTTGTAAAGGTTGTTGGAAACAGTAATCAAAACAGATGTTAACACATTTCATATCAGCATTAGCACTGTTTACCGTTAAGACTAATTAAATTATTTGGTAACTCATGTTAATATCGGAAGATCATAATTCGGAACTGATGTAATTACCAAGATTAAATGATCCGATGTGATTGACTTGGGTTGTAAGTAACCGAATTAAAGAGACCATTAACAAATCTATTAATCATCTTGATATCTGATAAATGTGTTTGAACGTTGGAATAATCCAACACCCATGGGGTAAAAATAGTAAGAACTCATTGATTCTTGTTTTTATCTGACCGATATGGATGATGAAATTGTTGTTGGCAACAGTTCAATGAATTAATTCCAAATCTAACAACAATTATGATCAATGGTTGTATAAGAATAACAGTTTAATTAGAATTTTGGGAGATCGGATGTTGTTATTGATCCTTGGTAACGAACATCTCAATGTCAGATGTATATAAATTAATTTGGATTGTTGGAATTAACCACTCATGGTTATACTTTGTAACATCAGTTTATCTTAACATTCGTGTTATATTCAACAGATTAACAGATAAATTAATCATTCATCGTATATCGGAGTAAATTATATTGGTTTACAAATTGATTAATCGAAATGATTATGAGATTATAATTATGGTACAACAAAATGGTAACTTGGATGTTAAATTATGACAACAAAAAAACACAACATGTGGTGAATAATTGTGGTTGTAAATGAATATCTCGAATTATATCAACAACTAAGGATGTTTGAATTGGAATGAGATAAAATTTTGTTTGTGTTTGGAAACTATGTGATTAATTATCGTACATCTAATTTAAACATGGATTAATGGTTGGATAACGGAGTGTCATACGAACCATTCAAACAAACAGGGTTGTTAAAACCATTATTTGATTAATGTTACAAGAAATCATCACTTTGTTGTGAATTTTATATTATCATTGGGTAATAACTTAACACCATCTGATTTAGTGTAAGTATTCATATTAATGATTTAAAATCGGAATTATTATAAACATATTTATTGACAATGTTAGAAACTGAACTATGGTATTTTTGTTGTGATCTGTTACCAAAAATTAACAATCCAACTTCCATTATGTTGTCATCAAACATTTGTGTTAACACTGTTTATATGGTTGTTATTTTTAGGTTTCATTTCATCATTTTGTTAGCCATTAATGTGTTGTACTTTAGTTAATTATCACATTTTGTTATTTTCCCAGAATACTTATACCCAATCTACTTAGATGGTCATTACCGTCATTCATTTGTTGTAACGTTATTATGTTGTAACACTGAACTATGAGTAGTTTTAACAGTTTTAGAACAAAGTACAAATTTGTTATCAATAGGATCAATAATTGAACGGCCAACGAAGATGTGTTATCTAAGATAGAATCCATCATTTCGAAGCTTGGAAGAGCTGCTAAGGTTAAAGCCAATAAGACTAATCGTTTTATTTCAAAACTGAAACATATCAATAGCAACATGGATGTTGACAACAAGTGGTTATTTAATTAATAATCCCAGAAAGTTGATATAACAACGGTGCCTCTTTGTTGGCATAACCTCCATCCTATTCCTGTTGTTATTAATTTCGGTTCAAATCAATCCACTTACCTTCATCGAAGTTATCCTGCGGGATAACCTTATCAAACGTTCGTGTTTCTTGTTCTTAACACAACATAATTCATCATCAATATCTGGTTTCGATCGGTGTTTTTAAACCAACATCAACACCCACCCTACCATCCTGAACCTACCAGTAATGGTGGTAGAAACCTTAAGTTAACGTTGTTCCTGATGTGTGGTTTTAATTGACTAAACGTAATGCTTATGTAAATTTTTGTTGATGGTTAAACCTCATTGACCACTCACATATCGGCTAAACAACACCCATATCTCACAACGTGTGTTGTTCCGATCACAAAATCCAGAGATTAAACATCAGACAATTATGATCTCGTTTTAATGTGTACACAATAAGGTTGTTAATATCATATTCCATCAATATCATCGACAATTACTATCAAATCTATCATCGGTTGCTAATATAATTTCCAACACAACGACCAGTCTCATACTTTGGACGTTTTCATCGACAAACTAATCATAAGGTTGTTAAACCAACAAGTCATCTTCCGTTGATCTGGAATTAATCCAATCAAGTTACAACCACTATCAAATCTCATTCCATTAACCAATTCCAATCCAGGATTCAATACTTCGTTCCATCCATAGCAATTATTCCATCATTAACTACCCGTTGGAACATTTCGATAACATGTTTACCATTGATGGTTCTATCACTGTTTACAACAATTGATCAGATCTGAATAATTTCATCGTAAACTTGATAAGAATTTTTATAATTTCTTTTGATTAAATCAACACCGACTTGTTTCCACTTGCGGTATCTATTCCATCCTCTAACATTTAGAGACTAATATCTGGGTTATCAACGTTTGAATCCCAAATTTACCATCATTTTGTTGAACACCATGACGATAGTAACTGCGTTGCCAACGTTGTCAGCTTTCATTGGAGGTTGGTTAACAGTTTAATTCCGATACCTCTATGTACACCAATTGGGATTATTTCGTTGTGTCAGTGTTGCTTCGGTGTTTAGATTTGTTGGTAATCATGTGTTGGTTGTCAATGACAAAGGTTGGACTAACCGAACCTAAGGTTAATTTAATAACACTTTGATACCACGTTGGACCGAACCAACATGTCGTTTCTTAGTGTTGTTCTGAGATTCGATATGCTATCCGTTAGTTATAGTTCATTTATATCGAAACAACAAGGTTATCGGTTGTCAACAACAACATCCGATGTATTGAGTATATCCCTTTCTAATGAATTAAGAGCATACCTGTTGTTCCGATGAGTGATAACCTATAACGATTGTTGAAGAATGGAAGGTTGATGTTAACGACTACATCAAGTACAAAATTTGAAAGAACCAGATCATGGTATTAATCATCAACTTCGGAGGCTAATATCACCTTTATAATCGGAAACCATGATGTTGATAGCAGATAGAGATGGTTAAACATGAATCGAATTCTTTTGAACTGAAACATGTGGATGTTAAACAAACGTTTAAAACAAGTACATATTAGCCGATAGATATCAGAGATTATAACAAAATAAATACAGATGTAAGACCATGGATGTTGTGACCGGATTTAGATAAATTAAATTACTGAGGTAAGTATGAAGATATGGTTTGTATGTGTGTTGTTAATGATTATTGGTTAAAACCAAGGATGATAAACAATGTTTAAATAAGAAATAAATGTGAATATGTTTGCGATGAGTTAAACCGAAAGGGGTAATGAGAACATTGTTCGGATCATTCGTTGTTAGCCAAAGTTTATCAGATAGGATAGATTATGAAAGATATATTATAAATGTTATACAGAAGGTTTATGCTAATCGAAGTTCTCCTCTTATTTCGTTGTTAATGAGATGTTGTTATAACCGAATCTTTGTATGCTAAAGATGTTTTATTCGTTGAATTTAACTTAATTGTCACCTTGTTGTGAGTGGTAAACACTTAACTGAGAAAGACTTGTGTTGGAACACCCACTAACACATTATATGGTAATACCTGTTGTGTTATGATCGTGTTTGTTCAAACGTTGACACAATAATCGATTTCAATTCTACCTAATACCGTACTGTTCGTTCCAACATTCGATCATGATTGTACTTCTGGATGTTGGTGTGTTAAGATCTAATTGGTTGGCCGATAGATCCTAAGGTAATTCCATGCATTAATGTAACATCATCTCCTATCTTTACTTGTTGACTTATATCTGTGTTATGGGTATGGTCTAAGACCAACCTTTGTTAAACACATACTCCATGATCGATCTCTATACCATAATTCATTCTGATATGTTTTTAATACTGTTATAAAATCGAACAACAGGTATGGCCTGTTCAAAGATACCACTTTAAATCTTGGTTTCAACATGAAATCGATAAATGAACAACATGGAAGATCTCGTTTGAGGTTGGCTAACAAATCATCAATAATTGAACCCAAACAAACCAACGTTTGATGCATTAAGTTAATATCGGCATTGGTTTACTTAACTTCAAGCCAACCATTATTGGCCAACATGGTGAACCAAAAACATGGTTGGAACTGTTTGTTTTTATTGATTTATCTCGATCTAAGTTCAAGTTTATGACCGTTGGTTCAACAGATAATCTAGAAGATAATAAATTTATCCAATTATCCGGTTACGATCAAAGTGTTGTTCAAATCAGTTATTAAATCATCAACATCGTCTAATCCGATCTGTAGTCTTATTATTGGGTAAGTGGATTCGGTTCCAAATAACCTATGTCTGATAACAAACAACGAAGTTGAAGTTTTGTTGTCATTATAAACACCATCCGTTTTAATAACCACTAAGTTGCTTAGAAATCTTTTACATTTGTCAATTGAATTTTCATTTAACTTAATGGATATTGTGTTACTTTGGAGGTTGTAATTTTGTTGTCAAAGTCCATGATCGGATGAGCTTGGTAATGCTGGACAAAACGCTTGGCATAAATGTCTCATCGTATACAAATGTCTACAGAGTTTCATGATCGGATTATAACGGTGATACAATCGGAAGATGGAAGTGTTTAAATTTTTGAGAATGGATAACAGATCACAATTGTCACATGTTAAATCAACGAGATTTTTGAACTTTATAAACATATGTGATCAAGGTTTTTGTTGTTGATATTGATGTAAGATCGGTGTTCGGCCATCTTATCAAATATTTTATTAAACCACAGATCGATACATCCACACCAATGTATTCAATGGCTTGTAAATCAGAGGTGTTGCTCATGAATTATCCATTGATATAATGCATTTATCGGACCGTTGTTTAACATATTTACAGATTTTATCGATATCCAATACCTCGAACGTATCCGAACACGGTGATTCTAAATGAATTAACTTGGTGGTTGTTCTAAGTTAATGTCTTTAAGGTATACTCGTCTCTGGGATTGAAATAACCAACGTTTATGTTTAACTTCGATAACATATTACAGAATTCTTTCAAAGGATAATAAACTGAATCAGTTATCAACACATGATCACCGGGATTAAGCAAAAACAAAACTGTCAACGTTGTTGCTGTTAATTCTTGAACTTGTTAATATCGTGCTATCGGAGTATTCTAAAATAGTAATTGTTGTGCTTAAGTTATGAACAGCGGATGATACCCAATGTTGGCTATCGGTTGCCATTGATCTGATAATATCAGATGGTGTTTTGGTTTGAAACGTTCAGTCTTTCACAAGGTTGTTGTAAATTATGTTTAAAGCATTAATCGTATAAGCAAGTTCCGATCTCCTCTTCATTGTAATCATTCTAGTTATATTAATATCCTCTTTAGTATCTTCCATTTTAATATCTATATACTGACTTCTCGTTGTCCATCATTAGTATCCGAATAAACATCTTTACTATCGAAGCTTAAACACCTATTGTTGTTGGTATCCATAGAATTAATAACATGTTACTTACGTCTACAACGTTTGGTTGTTCCATCAGCATCACCATCATCATCGGTGTCTTCATCTTCATCTCCCTCCTCACTATCTTTACCTTCATCATCATCTTCTCTCCCATCTCCATCATCCCTATCTGTGTTGTTAACTACAACATCCTTGCCATCTACCTTATAAACGTTTGATAATATCACCAATAAAATTGTAAGATAGAACATCAATCATCTCTGATCTGTTAACGAACACAGGAACCTTAAAATCAAGTTTAACAACCAATCCCGTATACTCTTTAACATTGACATTATGTAATTGTTTATCTTGGATAGAATTAACATTAGTTATCGGAATGTTTAAATGTGTGTATGTTTTATTGATGTATCGTGTTAGTTAACTGGTAATCACAACGTTCGGTCATATCCTTGTTGTTATGACGGTTTCATCTAAACCAATAGAATTCTGGACAGTTGTTTCATTGATCATTCATGGTTCATGATTTAATCACCAGGATAATGCCACTTCCATGCTCATATGTTTCCTCGGTGGTTGCAACAGACTTGTGATTATCGTTTGTGATATTAGCATGTAACGGTGTAGAGACCATAATTGTTGTGTTTGAATCTGACATATCGGATCGTTGTAATAGTGTTAACTTGGACCAACGTCAACGTCCACTTCAAACTTCGGGATCATGGGCGTTTGGTTCAGCAACGGTCAGATGTGGATCTGGTTTGATTGTTTGATTTTTAATCTTTGATTCTGATTCAGATATAATACTAAGTTTAATATCATTTGATAATGACGATACATTAACCAACGTGGTAGGAATTTTATCTAATCCAGTAAACATGTATTGGTTGATTGGGGTACAAACGGTGTTTGGTTCGGAGTTACAATCGTTTTGTATACTTCTGATGAGTTTATGATGGTCGGTTGTTGTTAACAAATCAATAAAAGTCAACAGAATCGTTTTCACCACTAACAAACAGTCAGTCATTGACGATTTCAAATTATCAACAAAACCAATCACAGGTATTAATAATCTTTCTTTTATTATATCTAATAAACAAGTTAAAATCTTGTTCAACCTAAACATTGTAATAGATTGGATATTTATCAACAAGATCCGATACCTCCATCCTTGTCCTTGTTTTAAGCGGTAGTGATACCTCATCTCTGTTTTTATCTCTAACAAAACATCATACTACCATGTTAGCTATCCTCTCAAGTCTTTACCTTGTTTAATTCTCTTCTCGATGTACATGTTAACGTACCAACTTTAAACCAGAGGTAGTATTGATCGATAGTAGATCATTTTGATGTTGTTTTTATTTGCTGTGATGTAACATCGGTCCAACAAAGAGGTCACTTGCTTACCAGTAATCCCAAGGTTCTATTAAATCTATCATGACTAAGTGATTATCTGTTCTATTCGAAACAATGTCTATTTCGTTGTTCTTGAATCGTTCAACCATGGTCTTAGTATTTCCAACCATAGGTTTTGTTCATGTTCTATACTTATTCTTGTTGTTTGTTAAGGAATACCACTGCTTTAGTGGCCATAATGGCCATCATCGGTTCATCTTTTTAATCTTGGTAACACCGCATTAGATAAACGATTGGAGTAATTCCCGTTTGTTTGATAATATCAATCTGCTATGGTGTCCTCTCAAGGACTTGGACGTTGCGGTTGTAACAACATCACAACGTTCGATTGGTGGAGATTGTAATCCGATAACAATTAGACCAATAATATGTAAGATGTTAGTAAGTAGAAACGAATCAACTATATCAGCTACTCTTCTGAAACCTTTATTAACCTATTGGTCTTGGATATGAGGATGTACCAACGATTATAAGCTTCAAGGTCTATATCTTATGACAACGTTTAGAACCTCATTCATATCGATTGTATCAGTTTTAAGATCAACAACCATATGATACACTATTGAATCACATTCCGGATATATTCAACTGTTGATCCATGTATCAAATGTCCACCACATTTAAGATCCATTCCCATGATAGCATCTTTCAATGACAGAAGCAACAACATAACTGTTTGATTCGTTTGGCTGCCAGAATGTGTTTGAACGTTGGCATGTTTACATTTGATCAAACGTTTGGTTCGATTTGTTGTCACTTTCTCTAACTCATTGGTGAACAAACAACCTCCATAATACCTATCTCTAGGATAATCTTTTCTACATATTTATTGATGAGGACATCGTTATTGAGTTACCAGAACAACCTTCGAATCAGAATTCTCTGAAGCTGTAAGGTTCAAACTTGTGGTTTGTCTAATGAGTTCTTGTTTTTTCAATATCAATTCAATCAAAACATCAAGTGTTGATAGACTTGTTTTGAAGAGTGGATTTACCATAACAACGTCCATGTTAACTTGTTGTTTGAGATATTATGGTTAAGAACCACTAACTCATATTCGTTTGATGATGTTATTCATCGATGAAACATGAAACGTTCGAACATTGAAGATGTTGTGTAATGTTAATGGGTTATGTTCGGTTACAATCCTGATCTATTCAAAAGAACAACAAAATGTTGTTAATGTAAGACATTGGAACCATGACATCGGATACTATAACACCGATTGTTTGTAATCACTGATTTAATAATCGGAACATCTAAATGTTTGGATTAATTTATAACAACAAATAAACATCAACGAATGGAACCACATATAAATTGGTTAACAACGTTGTGAAACGTTTATAGAGTTATTTGTATTTATTAATGAGGTTTATTCGTTCGTTTAGTATACTCGTAACCGATGTCTTATATGGTATATTCAAGTGTTCGGGTTGTTTCAACTGTTTCTTGTTAAACCAAAGATAGATCGATAATTAACCATAACATCATAAGTTTCGATAAACATGATAAACAAAATGTGTAAGGAGGTGTATCGGTTACATCCCGTTGGAGGTTGGTTGTTGTTTAATATGGAAATAAGAAACCGATGTTAGCACATGATTTTGGTAGATGTTTTGTTGTATTAAATAACCAAATAGCTATTGAAATGATGAGGATGTTGAACGATTGGAGTTCCATAACAGCTTGAAATTTTTGGTCTAAGAGTTCGGTTCAAACGTTTTATTACCATTACTTACAAATATTTCTTGAACATATTTATCTAACAACATCCAATGTTTGAATATCTTATAACCCAATCCTGGTTGCTATCGGTTCCACATGAATGAATGTTTATTGAGTTTTTGTTTGTTTTGCCAACAAAGATCCGATCAAGAACATCTATAGTTAAATGGTTAATCAGTATTACCATAATATTGGCCAGATAAAGGTTAATACTTGTGATCTGTGGTGGTTAATTTATCAAACAAACCATCATGGTTCGGATCGAAACAACGTGATGGTAGTTTTATGGTTTAACCAACGTGAATTCAATATATATCACCAAGTAATAGTGCTGGATTTTTGTTGTTTTAAATTACATCGATTAAAACATCCAAATATATCGGTTGTTGTTAATATTAGATAGAAATAGAGATCAGGATTGATGATAATGGTTTCATAAGAAACAATTTATTTAACGAAGAAGATGTTAACACTTCGATGGAGATTAGTCAACGGTCTTGGTGTTTCATAATTTCTTTATCGGATGAATTAAGTATCAAACAGGGATACAATGTTAACTTTATTATTTTTTAATTAAGAATATCAATTCTGTGAATATCTTAACCAACATTTCATGACTTTTAAAAATTGTACACCATATGTGGTTATAAATACGATGTACCTTCATTGATATGCCAAAATATTGTAGTTGATCGATGAAATATTCATTTTAACTATAAACATCTTGTGAATACTTGGTTATTATCCCCACCCATATTATCCATGAACATTGCTTGCCCGTTGTTAATCATAACTCAATTGAAACCATTATTTCCTTCGGAATTATTCATTCAACAACCATATAAACAAGAACTGGATAATTTATTGTCTTGAGTTTAATCCACCGATCTCACCTTCTTGTTGTATCCTTTCTTGTTATCCAACACATGCATACCAAATAGCTTTCAATAGCTCATTACAACCAGTTAGTTCAATCCATTAATGATGTTATGCTCATGGCTTCAGTATCACCTTGTTAACATCAATCTGTTTGAATTAAGGTGATGACCGTTGTTAACATCGACATGTTTAGGAACCGAAATATATCAGTTATGATCATGTTTTTATATTATTTTAGTTACTAACATCGGAACTCATGTTCGGATCTTTATCTATCGAGATTATAACATGGTTACTACGTTGATTCTCCTTATGATAACGATTTAACAATCTCCATGAAGGATAACATCCGAAGAATAACTTAAATCTTTAATCCATAATACTAACCAATGATAACTTCATAATGTTTTATAATCGTTTAAGGTAATCTTGTTGTTATTAATCGAGGTAGTATAATAGTTGATAGTGGTGTTCGTTTTCACGAAGATGTTTAAACCAATCATAAGAAATGTTTACAACCAATGAACTCCTTAATTTGTTGGTTTCATGTTCGTTTGTTAAGATCAGTAGTTTTGTGGTTTAATCAGACATGTAATCGTTTGTTAATAAGATGAAGTATCAATTTAATGTATTAAATATAAAACATTTGTTACTCCAAACCATTAGATGGATAACCTGATATCATTGTTATCATTTCGATCTCCATTTATACTAATTTGTATTATCTCAATAACAAAGAATGTTATCATTACATCAATCATTACAACCAGTTCATTCCTGTTTTGTTGTTGTTAGTACATAGATACCAATTGGTTAAACAATGTGTTACTTAAAACAAAATAACTGTTGTTGGTTCAACCATGGGATGCTTGTTTATCACAAGCCCGATGCTTAAACATTCATCGTTTAAACCAACGTTTACATCTATATTATTTCTATCTTTAATTCGATGTTCACTTGTTGGTTTAATAATTTGTTTAATAATACCATTGATCGGTACTTCAATACTTACAACCTTGGTATACCAAAGTAAATGAATCATAATTTGTGATATAAACAACACAGGTTTGTTCGATGTTATTTTGTTGTAATGGTATCAGATCTTATGATCAAAAGATTAAATCAAAACTGTAATTACCATTCTCTTTGTTAAAAACTGAACTCACTAACACTTAAGTTCAACAATTCATGTTATCATGGATGGTAAAAGGATGTTGTTGTTTAATATAAATAATTGTCCGTTAATATCGAAATGATGTCAATTATTATGAATTATAGTATATATTTTTTGATTTAATTCAAGAGTGTTATTTATAAACTGGCTAATATTTGATCAATAGCATCGGCCAACATCATGGGTGTTGTATCTCATTTTTCTCCATTGGTCATATCATGTTAGTCCGTTTTAACTACAACATCGTTCGGTTGTTAATATTAATATGATTTACTATGAGGTATAACATATCGGATGTTAATCTATCCTGATTTATTACCCACAACGTTGTAACATGTTGCACGTTGTTACCATCTCCAACATGGAATTAATAGATTTATTTCATGTTATAAAGCCGCTTCTAATGCTTACACTGTTTACTTACACAAGTGTAGATCTAAGTGTCAATGAACCAACGGATGATCGATTTATACAACCATCAATGTAATTATTTGTTCATGGAAATAAAACCTTGATACCAAGATCTATATATCCGTGTTTATATGTTGGTTTTGTTGTTAAATCCCAACAAGATGGGAATACAATGAGGTAATTAATACATCGATTTCTAATAATATTCTTGTACAACATTGAAGTAATGAAATAACAACAGGTTATAAGTTTCGTTAATGGGATGTTGAAATCGATTGGTTTTAATAATCGAAGTAATGATTCATTCGTAATGACCGATGTTGGGTTACATAATTAATCTGAATGTTAGAATGTTTATGATGTTATTATCAACCTCTGAATATATATTACTCTCAGTAGGTAAAGTAAACTAAACGATGTGATTGGTTTGTTAATTGATTATTCAAGTGTTTGACATTAGGTTTTGATTAATATTTGTTATAATTTTCGAGATATTAGTACCAGTTAGCTGAAATATGTTACCATACTTACACATCTGGCCTATCAACGTGATAATCTGTCACTTCTCTTAATAGAATGTGTTTTCGGTTTAGCTTCCGGCTTAGATGCATTCAGCTGTTATCTATTCCATACTTAGCTATCCTGCCATGCCGTTGGCAACGACAACAGGTAGACCAGAGGTATGTCCATCTCGATCCTCTCGTACTGGAGACAGGATCCGTCAACATTCTTTTTCCCACGGCAGATAGGGACCGAACTGTCTTGCGACGTTCTGAACCCAACTCACGTACCGCTTTAAATGGCGAACAGCCATACCCTTGGGACCTTGTTCAGCCCCAGGATGCGATGAGTCGACATCGAGGTGCCAAGCAACCCCGTCGATAAGAACTCTCAGGGGTTATTAGCCTGTTATCCCCGGCGTACCTTTTATCCGTTGAGCAACGTCCCTTCCACTTGGATCCGTTGGATCACTATGACCGACTTTCGTCTCTGCTTGACATGTCTGTCTCGCAGTCTAAGCAGGCATATGCCATTGTACTCTACTGACGATTTCCAACCGTCATGAGCCTACCTTGTGCACACCTCCGTTACTCTTTAGGAGGCGACCGCCCCAGTCAAACTACCCACCTTGCATTGTGTTACATCAAGATTGACTTGTAGTAATGAAGATGTTGTTTGGCAACAGGATGGTGTTTCATTGGCAGCTTACGTTGAGCTAACGTCCAACGGTTATCGCTTACCATCTACACTGTACAATTGACCAAAATACATCGATACAAGGTTGCAGTAAAGGTGCACGGGGTCTTTCCGTCTTGCCGCAGGTACCCCGCATCTTCACGGGGATTTCAATTTCACTGAGCTTGTGCTGGAGACAGCGGGGAAGTCGTTACGCCATTCATGCTGGTCGGAACTTACCCGACAAGGAATTTCGCTACCTTCGGACCGTTATAGTTACGGCCGCCGTTTACATGGGGTTTCATCCAAATGCTATACACATCCGAACTTCACTTGCCAGCACCGGGCAGGCGTCAGACTCTATACTTCATCTTACGATTTTGCAGAGTCCTGTGTTTTTGGTAAACAGTCGCTTCCCCCGTTTCTATTATACCCAACCTTGGTTACCCAAAGTCAGGTTATGTTTCTCCCGAAGTTACACATACAATTTGCCGAGTTCCTTCAGCACAATTATCTCATACACCTTGGTATACTCTACCTGATCACCTGTGTCAGTTTTTGGTACGGTCTATATCCACAAGCTGTTTCTTGTTAACAGTTAAACTTATGCCAAAACCAATCCTAATAAGGTTTGACAAAGTTCAAGTTAAGTCACTTGTGGAAGGTTCACGAATATTAACGTGATTGCCATCGATTATGCGCTTGCGCTTGGTCTAAGGTACCGACTAACCCCATTCGGAACAACCTGGAATGGGAATCCTTGATCTTTCGGTGTGAAAGATTCTTACTTTCAATTATCGTTACTCATGTCAACATTCTCACTTCCGATGCCTCCAACAACCCTCACGGGTTGTATTCCTTGGCTTACGGAAAGCTCTGCTACTGCGTTTGCTCGATTGGCAACGCCCTTGACTTCGGTACTGAACTTAGTCCCGTTACATTTTCGGCATGAACATCCATCAATCAGTGAGCTGTTACGCTTTCCTTAGATGATGGCTGCTTCTGAGCCTACATCCTGATCGTCTTCGAACATTCACCGCCTTTCTCACTTAGTTCAGATTTAAGGACCTTGATCGAAGGTCTGGGTTGTTTCCCTCTCCACTACGGACGTTATCGCTCGCAGTGTGATTATTGGTTAAATCCAACAACAGTATTCGAAGTTTGGTTAGATCAAACAAAATTATTCATTCTATTCATCCATCCAGAGCTCTACCCCTGTTGGGATACGACTAACAACCTACCTACATAGGTTTCGCAGAGAACCAGCTATCTCCGAGTTTGATTGGCCTTTCACCCCTAACCACAGATCATCCCAACGTTTTGCAACACGTACGGGTTCGATCCTCCAGTTAAATGGTGTTAACCTTCAATCTGTCCATGGTTAGATCACTCGGTTTCGGGTTTGAAGTTGCAAACTTTGTTGTTGCCCTTTGTGGACTCGCTTTCGCTTCGCTTAATTTCAATGTTAATAGCTCTGCTTGCAACAGCAACTCGTTGACCCATTATACAAAAGGTACGTCGTCAGGTCTTTGGACCCTCCGACTGCTTGTTAGCATCCGGTTTCAGGATCTGTTTCACTACCCTGTTCGGGTTCTGTTTCACCTTTCCCTCACGGTACTAGTTCACTATCGGTTGTGCATATATATTTTGGCTTAGAAGGTGGTCCTCCTATCTTCGGACGAGATTCGTTGTGTCTCGTTCTACTTTATTCGTAGTTTTAATGCCAACAAAGTAAGGGCTATCACCTTTGTTTGCTTGTTGTTCCAAACAATTGGTTGTTAACATTATCACAACAGCCATGGTCTGGTTTCACTCGCCGCTACTAACAGAATATCTTAGATATATTTTCCTACAGGTACTAAGATGTTTCAGTTCCCTGTGTTCATGACACCTTGGATCAACGACCAAGGTCCTCTATGACAAGAGGATAATTATACTTCATATCTTCCATATATCGTCAATTTATTATGCATACCAAGGCATCCACCAGATGCCCTTAGCCATTATAACAACATTAACAAAAAAATGAAGTATAAAAAACAATGAAAAGGATGAAGCCAACGTTGGTGGTTTGTTCTTATTAATATATGTGTAAATAATTGTTTAAAACAGAAACCTAATCAATTGTGATACAAAATTCTGATGATTTTAATTAAGTTTTAATCGATACACATTTATAATTCGTATTCATTTATTAATAAAACACTGCCAAGTCTAAGTTGGCAGCGGTGGTTAGATGGATTATACCATCAGTATTTTGTTTTCCAACAAATGTTTCTAAACAGTAACCACTTCCCCATAAGTATTCACATAATTCGTAAGTATCATTGGTTGCCATAATACTTATGGAGTAATTAGTTCAATTTAAATATAAATATTCACTAATGTTCAATAATTTTATTAACCAAATGCTTAGTTAACATAAATTTCAAGCATACATGATCTTGACTAAAGACCACGATTTCGTTGTTTTCAGCCACAGGTTCCCCTACAGCTACCTTGTTACGACTTCACCTCGGTCATCAACCTTACATTGATTTCTAAATCTAGAACCTTCGGATAAAGTTGGTTCCCATGGTGTGACGGGCGGTGTGTACAAGACCCGAGAACGTATTCACCGTGGCATGCTGATCCACGATTACTAGCGATTCCTGCTTCATGTACTCGAGTTGCAGAGTACAATCCGAACTAAGACAACTTTTTGAGATTAGCTCCACCTCACGGTATTGCGACTCTTTGTAGTTGCCATTGTAGCACGTGTGTGGCCCAGCCCATAAGGGCCATGATGACTTGTTGTAATCCTCACCTTCCTCTAATTTTTGTTAGCGGTCTCCATAGAGAGCCATTAATTTGTTTGGCAACTATGGATAAGGGTTCCGCTCGTTATGGGACTTAACCATACATCTCACGACACGAGCTGACAACAGCCATGCAGCACCTGTTCAAGGTATTCTTACTTTGTTTGTAAGTGGCATGTTGTTTCCAACATGTTTAACCTAAAATGTCAAGAGCTGGTAAGGTTCTTCGTGTAGCTTCGAATTAAACCACATGCTCCACCGCTTGTGCGGGTCTCCGTCAATTCCTTTAAGTTTTAGTCTTGCGACCGTAGTCCCCAGGCGGAGTGCTTAACGCGTTAGCTATACAATCAAACATAAACATGCAACCTTTAGTATATCCGAAGACATACTTTTGGGGTTGTTATTTATGCTCAACTGTTAGCACTCATCGTTTAGGGCGTGGACTACCAGGGTATCTAATCCTGTTTGCTCCCCACGCTTTCGTACCTCAGCGTCAACTTAACCCAATGAACTGCCTTCGCCTTTGGTACTCCTCCAAATATCAACGAATTTCACCTCTACACTTGGAATTGTGTTCACCCCTATTAAGTTCATAGTTATGCAGTATCAACATCAGCTATGAAGTTAAGCTTCAAGATTTAATTGTTGACTTATATAACCGCCTACATACCCTTTACGCCCAATAATACTGAACAACACTCGCTCCCTTCGTATTACCGCGGCTGCTGGCACGAAGTTGGCCGGAGCTTTTGTTTAATTACTATCATCATTATCACTAAACAAACAGAGTTTTACAGTCCAAAGTACATATTCTGTACCTCTTTTTTAGACCTTTATCACTCATGCGACATGGCTGGATCAGGCTTCCGCCCATTGTCCAATATTCCTCACTGCTGCCTTCCGTAGAAGTTTGGGCCTTGTCTCAGTCCCAATGTGGCTGTCCGTCCTCCCAGACCAGCTATAGATCTTGGCCTTGGTAGGCTTTTACCCCACCAACTAGCTAATCTACCGCAAGCTCATCTTGTTCCGAAATATTCTTTACCTGTTGCAGGAGTCATACGGTATTACTTCAAGTTTCCTTAAGCTATCCCGTTGAACAAGGTAGATTCTCACGTGTTACTCACCCGTTCGCCGCTAACAACCTGTTAAGGTTATCCGCTCGACTTGCATGTGTTAGGCCTGCCGCCAGCATTCGTTCTGAGCCAGGATCAAGCTCTTAATAATCTAAGTTCAACACCAAATTAGTACTGAACTCAGTGATTTGTTTTAACATTCTTATATTTGGAAACAAAAAAACCAAACATTTAAGTACTAAGTTTTTAATATCTTATAATATATAGCAATAATATATATATAATAAAAAAAATCTAAGAAACATGAAACATGTGACAACACGTGATCACATTTAAGCGTATGTTTTAATCGCTTCGGTTACATAGCAATCAGAATTCTGTAAACGTCAAGTATGATCTACAAACCATATCATAATTAATTTGAGGTCGGTTCACTGTTATTATAATTTTATTACTTATAACCACAAGCTAATTTAGCTACAACGTTGTGGATCGTTAAAACATATCCTCGTTTTTTTAATTAATAAATGAATTTTATCATGTTATTGGGTATTACATCCGAAGTTTGATAACATTTACTATAGATAATTGAGGTATTTATGGCATCGATAATACCTATTGATTTATGACCAGCAATACCAACACACACCATGCATCTGCATGTCAACATTAAAACAACATTCGACTAACAGCTTCAATAAATAGACACAAACGTACTAATGACTCGTTTTTTAAGTTTTATTAAAGCTATGATGTTTATACTCAATTCTTATTTCTTAATTACTTACAACGAACAACGAGTACTTGAACAACCAATTAGAAGTAAAAATTTTGGTTCTTTTATCAATTACAAATTCTATTAAATTAAACTAATATGTTGAATGTATTATTAATTTATACATTTTGTTGTCACGGCCATCGGATGATGATTATATATTTATCTTGATTTTGTTGATAAAAAAACAGATCCATGCTTAATGAATTCTGTTTGACTGTTTGTTTACAATTTTATGTTTAATAACAAAATGTATCCAACTTCTTGTTGTTATAATAACGATTAACAAGTTGTATGATTATTTAAATGAAGATCTATGTTAGGAACCATCAGATGATTACTTAGAGCCAATTGTAGATGATAAATGCAAATCAAAGTGGTATGATGTTTCAAAAGACTTAACAAACCCATAAGTAGTTGAAGAAATTGATGGTTACAACGTTGGCATCAGACCAACAAAAAACCAAAGGTTTCGATAAAACAGGAAGAAATCCTGTTAAAGTATTAGATATTATTGATGTTAAATGCTAATGATGATCAAATGACCAGAACCATATCACAAATTAGCAACTGAAACATTCATCTGAACAAAACTCTTAACTGATTTTATATTTGGGTATATGTGTTCTACAGAAAACAACGGATTGTATAATGTTATTAAAAATATTAAACGAATTAATAGAAAAAACAACAAAATGACATGTTGGAAATATGTCTATGGTAATGTCACTAAAAACCAACACCAAATGTTTTTTAATAACAACGTTGCATGTGAGTTTAATTGTTTGAGATTATCAATCATCTGAATAATAAGAAACAACAAACAGATCTTGTTAAAACAATTCGAATCGAACGTTTAAGACATAGGTGAAAACTAATTTATCTTTATTATAACGAACTGATCGAACCATATTTAATAGCATTAAAAATCTAATTTCATGTTTATGTTATAATAACCACATGTTGTAATAAAACTAGAATGTTGTTAATTCCACGAATTTAATTCAAATATAAAATTATTTAATGTTAAAACCGATTAAACAAGTATCTTGTTGTTGGGTTTATTTTGATGTACGATATACACAACCATCGATGATGGTGTCAAATGAGGGAACAATTCATGTGTTGGATTATTTCAAGTAATCGTCATACAATGAAAGTTATATCAAATAATTAATGACATGGAGTTTAAAAGAGATGAAACATTTGAATGGTCCTAAACGCATGATCTAATGGGTTATCGTTAAATCATTAGCAGTACCATATGGGATTCAAAATTCTAAACATCTATATCCGTTGTTAACAATTAACCAAAAAATCCATGATAGAAGATATTTCAACGACAACTACCAAACGACCTCTCGATTCAATTGAATAGAGCTAAGAAAACAACACCTGAACATGAATCAGGTCATTAGTATAAATGTTTGAGTCCCTGTTTTTTTTGCGGATATTATCAACTGCAGGTTGTTTGTATTATGAATATGCAACATGTAATCCAAAGTTGAGATATTGATCTCGATGAATAAACTAATATGATCGATTTAATATCAGGATACATAAAATCATGGTTTGAATTAAACATAAACCTATCAGATATAACCATAAAGTGTTAGAATCAACAAAAAACAACAACGGAGATGCTTTCAATGATACTTGGCATAAAGATTGATGGATGATGGGTGTTGTATACCCGTTGGTAACAGATTGACAACAAACAGAGATAAGTATTAAGTTTCATAAATTTATGATAAAGAATATGTTTTAAGTTAAATTACACCATTCTCTGAAGGATATAGAGTATATGGCATGGATGAACCTTGTTAACATAAAAGATGTTGGATGTTGTGTCTGAAGTAGAAAGAATTACTTGTATTAATTTGTTGACTTTATTAGAAACACAGGATGTTGTGTACTTTCGAAATGTTTTCAAGATTATTAGAAACAGAAAGATGTTAACACAACAGAATGATGGTAACTCCGTTGAATTTGAGATCTTGATTTAACATTTGAATGTTATCGAACAAACAGATGGACTTCGAACATGTGGAACATGGTTGTAATTCGGGGATAGATGTACCAGAAAATATAATTACAACGAAGAAACAAGATGTTTTATGTGAACTAATCAAATGTTATTGGTTGAATAAGATGAGATCAATGCAGTCACAAACGTTGTTGCTTTTGCATGTTAACATTACAAATATGTAAGAAAACGTTTAGAAGTATGTATAAAGATTTATACCAACATAGCATGATGTCTAAGATTGGATTGTTGTTTGAAGACAATGATGAAATAACAGCGATGAAAACAAAAAAAGGATAAAAAAAGACATGGACGTTGGTTTTTAAATTAATATGTTCGATTCTAACAACAAGTGAAGATTAAACTTATAGAGTTTGATGGTTGTTGGGATTAATAAAACAGGAATAACGAATAATTATCTAATATTGATTGAAGGTAATGGTTCAGCTGAAGTATTAGGTCTGATGTTTCATGTAGGTGATACTAGATACGAAGATGTTAGGGTGTTGGGAGAATGGATAATCATGTGAAGAAGTTGAAGCAGGATCGTTTCGAGAAGTACATATCAATGTTTGATGGGAATAACAACAAAAAAACATAGATTTAGATTAACAGATGTTGTTGGTGTTTTAATTATTAGATAAAATGGTATAAATATGGTTAAAACATTGGAAACATTAAGAACACTTGGAACGTTGATAAACTGCCATTAGATGAAGAGAGACTTAGATGTTTTTTAATAAATGAATACATTACATCTAACGATGATGATGTCATGGATGATTACCTTTAACTAACAACAAAATATCGACAATATCTGTCTGGTTTATCTCTACTTGATTACTGAGGTGAACTTGGT